>JACUTT010000030.1 GCA_014859655.1 Campylobacterales bacterium | reverse complement strand
ACGCGAAGAGTATTGAAAAGACGGGCGGGTTTTCTTTAGAAAAACACGCGAAGAGCACTAAGCACGCGCCGCGTGTTTTTTATGCGCGAGCTTTTCACACTTTCTTAAATCACTCATCCTAAGCGTTAGCTGCTAACTCTTAGGGCGCCTCTATAAACCCTGCGCACGCTCAGCGTTAAGAGAGCTTTGCAGTTGCGAGGCAGATGTACGCAGGAGCTACAAGTAGCTTGCGCGTAGCCTGCCCTTGGGGTGCAAGTATATCTAACGAAGCAAGAGTGAAGCTCTCTTAGCGCCCTGTGGGAGACACAAAGAAGCACAATCTTTCCTCCTTTTTCCTCTCACCTTAGCTACGGCTAGGATTTCGAGAAAAAAGAAGAAAATCTTCCGCCTCTTTGTGTCTCTGAGAGTGCGCAGGGTTTATAGAGTTGCCTTTTAGTATTAATGATTTTTTAGGAGAAAACGTGGACTATAATCCATCTGTAATTGAAAGAAAATGGCAAGAGTTTTGGGACAAAAACGAAAGTTTTGAACCCTCCGAGGACTATTCAAAAGAGAAGAAATATGTGCTGAGCATGTTTCCTTTTCCCAGCGGACGCCTTCACATGGGACACGTTCGCAACTATACCATCGGCGACGCCTTTGCCCGTTTCTACCGTCAGCGCGGCAAGAATGTCCTCCATCCCATAGGCTGGGACAGTTTCGGAATGCCGGCTGAAAATGCGGCGATCAAGAACGGCTCGCATCCCAAGAAGTGGACCTACGAAAACATTGACTATATGCGTTCTGAGCTTTCGCGTCTGGGCCTCTCTTTTTCAAAAAAACGCGAATTTGCCACCTCTGATGAGCTCTACACGAAGTTCGAGCAGGGTTTCATCATCGATATGTTCGACAAAGGGCTGCTGTACCGCAAAAAAGGGCTTTTGAACTGGTGTCCGCATGACCAGACGGTGCTTGCTAATGAGCAGGTTGTGGATGGTTGCTGCTGGCGCTGTGACACGCCTATTGTCAAAAAAGAGATGAACCAATACTACTTCAAGATCACGCAGTATGCCGATGAGCTTTTGAACGACCTTAAAGGACTCGAAGGCGGATGGCCCAAGCAGGTTCTGACGATGCAGGAAAACTGGATCGGTAAGTCGACCGGCCTGGAGTTTGACCTGCATTTCGATGCGGCTTCAAAGGCAAAACTCTCGAACAGTTTTGAGCATTTCGATGTCTTTACCACCCGTCCCGACACCATCTACGGCGTGAGCTACTGTGCCCTGGCGCCTGAACACGAGATCGTCAGCTATATGCTTGAAAACTCTCTTTTGAGCGCGGAAAGTATACAAAAGATCAAAGAGATGAAAAACAGCTCCTCCATAGAGCGCCAAAAAGAGAAGTCGGGGGTCTCACTGGAGCTTAGCGTCGTGCACCCTCTGAGCAAGAAGAGCATCCCAGTCTGGGTAGCGAACTTCGTGCTGATGGACTACGGTTCGGGCGCTGTTATGGCCGTGCCTGCGCATGATGAGCGCGACTTTGATTTTGCGAAGAAGTATGACCTGCCGATAAAGGCGGTTATAAAGCCAAAAGATGCGGAGCCTAGTGAGGGCAAGGCCTTTACCGAGGCGGGGATACTCTTTGATTCCGAGGCCTTTGACGGTGTGGAGTCAAAGGCGGCGCAGGCGAAGATCATGGACTACTTCGAGCAGAACAATCTGGGCAAAAAGGTGATCAACTTCCGTCTGAAAGACTGGGGCGTGAGCCGCCAGCGCTACTGGGGCGCGCCGCTTCCTTTTGTGCACTGCGATAGCTGCGGTATCGTGATGGAGAAAAAAGAGAACCTGCCGATTGCCCTGCCTGAAGATGTGCAGATCACGGGCGAGGGAAATCCCCTTGATCACCATCCGACATGGAAGCACTGCCTCTGTCCGAAATGCGGAAAAGAAGCCATTCGCGAAACCGACACGATGGACACCTTTGTGCAGTCCTCATGGTACTTCCTGCGCTACACGGCCAGTCCAAAGATCTGGAACGCGAAGGCCTTTGACGCCAAAGAGCTTGAGTACTGGATGGGCGTGGACCACTACATCGGCGGGATCGAACATGCGATTCTGCACCTTCTGTACGCGCGTTTCTTTACCAAGGTGATGCGCGATCTGGGCTACATAAGCACCAGCGAGCCCTTTAACCATCTTCTGACCCAGGGGATGGTGCTCAAAGACGGCAGCAAGATGTCAAAATCAAAGGGAAACACCGTCGATCCCGATGCACTGGTGGAGAAGTACGGCGCAGATACCGCCCGTCTCTTCATCCTCTTTGCCGCACCGCCGACCCAGGAGCTGGAGTGGAACGACTCGGCGGTTGAGGGTGCCTACCGGTTTTTAAAGCGTTTTTATGAGCGTTCAAACCGCGCCTATGCGACACAGAATATTCCTCTCATAGCACACGAGAGCCTCAACAAAGAGGAGAAGGCCGCACGCAAAAAAGTGTACGAGGCCCTGGAGCGCTCAAACGATGTCTTCGGCGAGCGCCACACCTTTAACACGCTCATAGCCGGTGTTATGGAAGCGATGAATGCCTTGAACGAGCAGGAGAATGCCGATGTCTGGACGGAGGGGTACTGGATACTCTCTTCTATCTTGGAGCCGATCGTCCCGCACATCTGCTGGGAAGTTGCCCAGAGACTCTTTGAGTGCAAAAACTTTACGGAAACGGCGATAAGAGAAGAGGTCTTCAGCGTGGATGCGGTCTCTATGGGTGTCTCGATCAACGGTAAAAAACGCGCCGAAATAGAGGTTTCGGCCACGGCTTCCAAGGAGGAGATCCTTTCTCTAGCCAAAGAGTCGGTCGCAAAATGGCTTGAGGGTACAAGCCTGCTCAAAGAGATCGTCGTTCCCAATAAACTCGTAAATCTTGTTGTCAAATGAGAAGAGAAATGAAGTTCTTTGGACTAGAGAGAGTACTTTTGGCTCTGATAACAGGGCTCTTGTTGGCAGGATGCGGCTACCTTCCTACCTCCAAACAGGCAAGAGAGGTTCTCGGAGAGAAGATCTTTGTCGAAGTGACCGTCTCTTTGGAGAACCCAGAAAGTGCTGTTTTGATCAAGGATGCCACACGAAAAGCGGTAATAACGCGCTTCCATGCCTCCTTGGTACCTCAGGAAATGGCCAAGACTACCCTGTGGGTGGACTTGGCAAACGTCAGGTTTGTCCCCTTGCAGTATGATCCTAATGGCTATGTCATTGTGTATAGGGCCGTGGTTCTCCTTAATGTGACCCGCCGTGGAAACGGAGAGAAAAAAAGCTATAATACTCAAGGCTTTTATGATTTCGCGATCGAGCCAAATGCCGTTATCACCGATACTCAGCGTTTCGAAGCGATCCGACAGGCCTCGCTGAAAGCACTGAACTCCTTTGTAGCAAAAGTCGGAGCCGAAGGCAGCAGAACGGTAGAATAGAGTTAGATATACCGGTCAACAATTTATTTTGAGGAGGCCTTGTGACTATCAACCAGATCATCAAACGCGCTTTCGAGCGTCTAAAAAAAGAAAATAAACTGTTGACCCCTGATCTCTATATGGAAGCCTTTTGCCTGGAGGCCAAGACAGCGGGCATAGTCATTGAGGACTGCAATCAGGTTGAAAAATTTATCAAAAAACTGGACATCTCCTTACAAAATGAACTCAAACAGTACCGCGTAAAGACATTAAATGAGCTTATCACCTTTTTTATTGCCAAATTAAACCGTCTCAAACCCGCAGAGTGCAGCGCTCAAAACAGCGCGCTCAGCACCCTTTTGAAGCGTGTGCTTCAGACGATATCATCCCTGCACAACGCAGAACTCAGTGCGTTGTCGACAAAGAGCATCAAAGACTTGGATTTGGCCAGCGACGCCGAACAGATCGAAAAGATCAAAGACGAGTGGATCAACTTTCTGACAAGCTATGACGACAGCTTTTTTGACCGCTTGAAGCCGCTTGGCAGAGTGAACAAAAACGACATCAAAGCAACAATAGAAAACCTTTCTATCCATTCCAGGGCAGACAGTATGCCGGACGAACTGCAAAACCTGGCCCTTCTTTTTGTTGCAAGCTTTGCGCCGTCTATCGCATCGAGCGTGAATGAGGAGCTGGCTAAGATCTCAGACGAGCTGCGTAAAAATCCCCAAAGCCTCAGCTCCGAAACAATGATCCACTCCATAAAACGGGCCATTCAACTGCGAATAAATCTGGACAAACATCACATTAAAAAGATGCTTGCCTCTCTTGATGGAGTGCTGAAGAGACTCTCAGTACAGCTTTTGTCTCTGATAGACAGAACTGATAACTCCGGAAACGAGATCGCCAAGATCAAGCTCAACCTTAAAAACATGGAGCTTCACTACAGCGATGATTTTAAGTCGGCTCACCAAAGACTCTACTCGATCGCCACCTCGCTTGAGGAGGAGACCCTGCTTCTTGGAACAGAACTCAAAGAGCATAATAATGTGGTCTCGGAGATGGAAAAAAAGATAAAAGATCTGGAAAAAGAGCTGGAGAGTGCCAAAAAAGCTTCGCGTGAAGATGCCCTGACAAAGCTTTATAACAAACGCGGGCTGGACGAGTTTCTGGAGATTCGTGAAGGGGAGTTTAAGCGCTATGAGAAGCCCTATAGCATCATCTTTTTTGATATCGATTATTTCAAAAAGGTCAATGATACCTACGGGCACGACGCGGGAGATCTTATCTTGAAAGGCTTCGCTCAGGTTTTCAAAGGGATCGCCAGAAACGTTGATATTGTAGGCCGGTATGGCGGCGAAGAGTTTATGGCCATCTTAAGCGAGACAGACCACAACGGCACGATCATCTTTGCCGAAAAGGTGAGAAAAAAACTTGAGGTCAGCCGTTTTTTATATGCGGGTCAGAGGATACAGGTGACAATCAGTGCAGGGATCGGGTTTAGAGAAGAACACCCCTCAATGCAGGCGGTGCTGAAGTCGGCAGATGAGAAGCTCTACAAAGCCAAGAACAGCGGACGCAACCAGATCGTCTCATGAGAATGGCTGATTTTTTAGAACAGAAACCTCTCTACTACAGCGAGATCGATTATACCCGTATGCCGCGGGCCTATGCCTTTATAAAAGACAAACTTACTATTCCTCCTCTCATCCATCTTGTCGGCACTAACGGCAAGGGGACAACCGGACGCTTTATCGCGCAGGCTCTTTTTGCTTCGGGATACAGTGTCGGCCACTATACCTCCCCTCATATACGTCTCTTTAATGAAAGGATCTGGCTCAACGGAAGCTATGTTAATGACGAACAGCTTGAAAAAGCACACAAGAAACTTTTTGCTCTGCTTACAGAGGAGTTTAGAGCGAGCCTGAGCTATTTTGAATATACGACACTTCTGGCAATGATCATTTTTCAAGGGTGCGACTATGTTGTGCTTGAAGCAGGGCTTGGAGGAGAGCATGACGCGACCAATGTCTTTGAGAAAACACTCTCCGTCATCACGCCTATCGGCATCGATCATGAAGATTTTTTAGGACAGAGTATTCGCGAGATCGCTGGCACAAAACTTCGTAGCGTCACCAACAGAGCCATCCTTGGCGAACAGCGCTTCAAGGAGGTCTATGAAGTTGCGGCCGAGCTTCAAAAAGATTCAGAGCTCAGGTTCATAGACTACAAAGAGTGTCTGGGTGAGGCAGACATCCGTCTCGCAGAAGAGATTTCGACACAGAAAGAGCTTCCGCACTACTTACAGGAGAACCTCCTTCTTGCGATGGCCGCGTTTAAAAAACTGGGTTTTAAGGTCAAGAAAAAGTTATTTGAATCTCAGCGTTTAGAGGGTAGAATGCAGAGAATAAAGAAGAATGTCTGGCTTGATGTCGGCCACAATACCCTTGCTGCGGAGGCCATTTCGCACTGTTTTTTTCCAAAATCAATGAATTTGGTCTATAACAGCTATAGAGATAAAGAGTATCGGTCGATCTTGCATCTGCTCGCACCCATTGTTAAAAAAGTAGAGATTATGCCCGTCGAGAACGAGCGCATGGTAGCCAGAGAAGAGCTGGTTTCTGCCATAGTCGACAATGGACTTAAGTGCTCGGTATTTGAGGGGATAAACGAGGACGAGAACTATCTGGTCTTTGGCTCATTCAGCGTAGCAGAGGCATTTGTAAAATTTTTAGACAGGTTAAGCACTCCTTAAGAGGGGTAATTTCAAAAGGTTTCTTATGCGTAATCAATTTACAATAACCATTCATGATGCAAACGGTATTAAACAGTTTAATCTGCATCAGATCATCAAACGAATTGGCATCTATCTTTTGCTCTTTTTGGTTTTTATCTTTGCCTTGGCGGCATTATCAATCGCCTATCTGAATATGAGCGTCAACACGATACAAGCAAAAAAAAATGAGATAAAAACCGCTTATGCCGCCTTGGAAGAGAAAAATACGAGGCTGCAGATGAGGGTTCAGGCCACGCAAGATACGCTGAAAATGAAGCATGACGAGCTAAGTGTTGTCACCGACAGGCTCTGCGATATCGAAGACCTGATCGGCCTCTCGGCCGACCAAAGCTCAACCCTGCAAGAGAGAGTAGAGCTGGCGACAGTGACGTCCGAAGAGATGGCGGCACTAATGCAGCATATCCCTAACGGCTCCCCGGTTGAGTATAACGGGATCACTTCAAAATACGGCTCACGCGTGCATCCGACGCTCGAACGCACGGAGTTTCATCAGGGCACGGACCTAAAAGCCTCCATGAACACTCCCGTCTATGCAACGGCAGATTCGATTGTCGAATGGGCAGGAATGCATAACAAAAGCGGGTACGGAAATCTCATTATTCTTGATCACAGCTTTGGATTCAAGACATATTTCGGACACCTAAACAAAATTGTGGTAAAATCTGGCCAGTTTGTAAAACGCGGCGACCTGGTCGGATATTCGGGCAACACCGGTATGTCTAATGGCCCGCACTTGCATTATGAAGTCAGATTTCTGCAAAGAGCACTAAATCCGTTTTGGTTTATTAAGTGGAATGTCGCTTCATACAACACCATATTTGAAAAGGAGACTAACGTTCCATGGCAATCTTTAATAGCAGCAACAACACACCTGCACAAAACAACAACAATACCACTATCATCACAGAAGGTTCTTTTATCAAGGGCGAGATGAAACTTGACTGCAACCTCTACATCAACGGCGAGTTTGAAGGCTCTATCCATTCAACAAAACTAATAACGATAGGCAAGAGCGGAAAGGTCCGCGGAGAAATACATACAGATCATCTTGTTGTTCAGGGGCAGGTAGAGGGTTCGGTTGAGGCAGAACGTCTTGAGATCATGTCGGGAGGAAGGGTTCTCGGATCGATTGTCTCCGGCGAACTCGTTATCGAGGCAAAAGGCCATTTTGAGGGCGAAAGCAAGATCAAAAACCAAGAGCTTAAAACCAAGGCTATCAATGTAGTTTCAAACGAGAAGAAGAGAGAGGCGTGAGCCAAGCCAGACTTTACGAGTATCTTCACCATTACTCCCCCGAACTTATCATAGTCAAAGATGCCAAAGAGGCGCTCTCCTTGGCAGATCTTGCACGATTTTGCGACAAAGAGGTACTGCTCTTTCCCGATCTACGTGCCGTCAGCGGGGATGACCTACGCTCTTTCAAGTCGGAGCTTTTTGAACTCTTCTCGGCGCTGAACAGTTACTACGAGGCAGAGGTGAAGCCCCTTGTCATAGCGCCGATAAAGACCCTTTCGCATCATCTTCCAAAGCCTGAGTTCTGTGTCAAAAAGAGTCTTGAGTTCGGCGATACCATAGTCCTCGCGGAGTTTAAAAAAGAGATGCTCTTTTGGGGATACAGCTTTGTCGACATTGTCGAGGAGAAAGGTGAGATCTCTTTTCGCGGCGACATCATCGACATCTACCCGATATCCGCTCCTGTGCCCTACCGCATTTCGCTTTTTGGCGACGAGATCGAAGAGATCCGCGCCTTTGAGCTGGAGACCCAAAAGAGCATCAAAGGCGAAATCGAAAAGATTTTGATCACGCCAGCCTATTTTGCCCTCAATGAAGAGCAGTACGATGCGCTGAAGCTAAAGTGCGAGCAGAGTCCTTCAGACAGCTTCGTCAAAGATATCTACTCTTTGGGCCTGTGGCATCTAGAAGGGCTGAGCGAGGCCTTTATGGTCGGAAAAAAGGCTGTTTTTGCCTCAGACCTTTCGCTTGAACTCGAAGAGATCTATGCCTTTGACCATCATGCCGTGCAGAGGAGTTTTTTTGAGCTTCCTCTCATCCCTGAGGCAAAAGAGTATCAAGAGTTTTCCGTGATCGATGTTAAGCGCACACTTGAGGTGCACAAAGAGAAGAAGATAACGCTGATCGCTTCCAATGAGGCCCAGGTCAAGCAGCATGGTCTGCATGATACCTCGAAGATAAAGGTCGTTTTTTCAAATCTTATCGTTAACCTGATGGGCAAAAACGAGCTGGTCTTCTCCTTGAACAAGCAGATCAAGAAGAAGCGCCAGAAAAAGACAAGCATCATCCTTGACGAGCTCAAACCCGGGGATTATGTCGTTCATGAAGACTACGGTGTGGGGATCTTCAAAAAGATAGAGCAGGCCGTTATTCTCGGCGGTGTCAAAGACTTTGTCGCTATTGCCTACCAAGGCGAAGAGCGGGTCTTGATCCCTGTCGAAAACCTCGAGACTATAGACCGTTACATCTCCTCAGGCTCGCTTCCTGTTCTGGACAAACTGGGCAAGGGGAGTTTCGGCAAGCTAAAAGACAAGGTTAAAAAGAGACTCTTCGAGATTGCGGGAGAGATCATCAACCTAGCCGCTTCGCGCGCGATGATCAAGGCTCCGCGACTTCTTTGCGATGCGAAGAAGATACAGATCTTTCAAGAAGCAGCCGGCTTTGAGTACACGGACGATCAGACACGCTCGATCAACGAGATCATCGAGGATATCGGCCAGGAAAAGGTGATGGACCGGCTCTTGAGCGGGGACGTCGGCTTCGGCAAGACCGAGGTCGCGATGAACGCGATGTATACGACCTATCTCAGCGGTTACCAGTCGGTGCTTATCGTTCCGACGACACTTCTCTCCTCCCAGCACTATAAGTCGTTGAAGGAGCGTTTCAGTCCTTATGAGATCAAGATAGCCAAACTAGACCGTTTCGTTTCCACAAAAGATAAGACAGCGATCTTGAAAGCGCTCAAAACGGGAGATATTGACATCGTTGTCGGCACGCATGCGCTTTTGACGGCCGAGTTTGCTAAGCCGGGCTTGGTGATCATCGACGAAGAGCATAAGTTCGGCGTCAAACAAAAAGAGAAGCTGAAGAGCCTTTACGAAAAAGTGCACCTTCTCTCCATGAGCGCCACGCCGATCCCGCGAAGTCTCAACCAGGCGATGAGCTCGATCAAGCAGATGAGCAGCCTGATGACACCGCCCTCAGAGCGTCAGGGTGTGCGAACCTTCGTCAAAGAGTATGACGAAAAGCTGATAAAAGAGGTGATTCTGCGCGAGATCAGACGCGGTGGACAGCTCTTTTACGTCTTCAACTCGATCAACATGATGTCGATAAAGAAGAAAGAGCTTCTGCACATTCTTCCCAACCTTCGCATCTTGATGCTGCACTCGCAGATCTCTGCGGCAGACACCGAAAAAGAGCTGATGAAGTTCCAAAACCGCGAGTATGACCTGATGCTGGCCACCTCCATCATCGAGTCAGGCATCCATATGCCCACCGTCAACACCATGCTCATCGACGGGGCGGACCGCTTCGGTATAGCCGACCTGCACCAGCTGCGCGGACGGGTAGGGCGAGGACATATCGAAGGGTATGCTTACTTCATCGTCAATGACAAAGAGAACCTGACCGAGGAGGCAAAAAAACGCCTTATCGCACTTGAGTCCAATAGCTTTTTGGGCAGCGGCTCTGTTCTGGCCTACCACGACCTCGAGATACGCGGCGGCGGAAACCTGATCGGCGATGCCCAGAGCGGCCACATCAAAAACATCGGCTATGCACTCTATCTGCGAATGCTCGAAGACGCGATCAAAGAGCTCTCCAACCAGCAGGAGGTCGAACGCAGAAAAGTCGACATCAAGCTCACCATCTCCGCCTATATCTCCGACGAGATCGTCAGAGAAGAGCGCCTCCGCCTGGAGCTCTACCGACGCCTGAGCCACTGCGAAGAGGTGAGCGAGGTCTATGAGATCGAAGAAGAGACTATCGACCGCTTCGGAAAACTGGACCTGCCGACGAAGCAGTTCTTTGAGCTTATCGTCATCAAGCTGCTCAGCATCGAGAGGTCGATCACGCTGATCGGCAACTACGGCCAAAACATTTCCGTGACCTACTCAAACGGCTCGATCGAGAGCCTAAAAGCACGCAGCAAGGATGATGACGACATCATCAAAGAGGTTTTGACTTATTTGCGAACGTCAAAGCGTAAGGTGCTATAGTGGTAATAAATCAATAATAGAGTGGGAAAAATAGTATGCGTATAGCTTTTATCGGTGATATTATCGGGCGTCCTGGGCGTACGATGATCAAAATCCATCTCAAAAAACTCAAAGAAGAGCACAAGATCGACTTCGTGATCGCCAACTATGAAAATGCCAGCCACGGTTTCGGCCTGACACCAAAAAATGCAAGTGAGCTTTTTGGCAGCGGTATCGATGTGATGACGGGGGGAAACCACTCCTGGGACAAAAAAGAAATACATGGCATGTTCGAGACGTTCGAGCTCTTGCGCCCGCACAACTACCCTCCCGAGGTCAGCGGCACGGGCTGCAAGGTCTATGAGGTCGCCGGCGAAAAACTGGCGGTGCTCAACCTGATGGGGCATTATGCGATGCCGATGGTGGAGAACCCTTTTCGCTGTGCGACGGAGACGATAGCTGCCCTGCGCGAAGAAGGGATCACCAATATCTTTATTGACATGCACGCGGAAGCGACAAGCGAAAAACGGGGCCTTTTGATGATGTTCAAGTCTCAGGTCAGCGCTATCGTCGGCACGCACACCCACGTCGGCACGGATGACCTTCAGATCGACGGGAGTACCGGCTATCTCAGCGATATCGGTCTGACGGGATGCCGTGACAATGTGATCGGGATGGATGCAAGGACCCCGATCCACCGTTTTATGACAGGTCTGCCTGGACGTTTTGAGGTGCCCGAGAAGTGCAAGTCTATCTTGCAGATGGTCATCTTTGATATCTCGCAGGGAAAATGCGAAAACGCCTTCAAGATCAAACGTTTTGATGACGGAAGAGAGTTTGTGACACAGGCATGGGTGGAGTGATCCTTGATGCGTATCAGCTCTATGGACGCTTGCAAAAGCAGGATCTTCTGCGCGGAAAACCACCGATGTGGTGGCCGAACTACGGGAGTTTCGAGGTGGTTGTCGGCGCGATTTTGACGCAGAACGCGAACTGGAAGCGGGTGGAGCTTTCGCTGGAGAACCTGCGTTCGCAAAAGCTGTTGGAGCTTGAGAATCTTTGCCAGATCGATACACAAGAGCTGCAAAGACTGATCTCTCCCAGCGGCCTTTACAGAGCCAAGGCGGAGTATATTATTCAACTCGCCAGAGCCATCCAAGCTTCATTTTCAAACTTTGAGAACTTCTGCGCAGAGGTTAACAGAGCGTGGCTTTTGAAACAAAAAGGAATAGGCCTGGAGAGCGCAGACTCCATCCTCTGCTATGCCTGCAAAAAAGATGCCATGGTTGTCGATGCCTATACGAAGCGTCTCTTAAGCGCTTTGGAACGGGAGTTTGAGAGCTATAGCGCGCTGCAGGCATGGTGCGAAGAGGGTCTGAGAGTGCACTTTGACGCGGGTGAACTGCCCAAAGTTTTTGCACTGTTTCATGGTATGATTGTGGAGTTTGTCAAAGCACATTCTAAAAATAAAAAAGTAAATGTGGAGAGTCTGAAATGAAGTATTTTTTAGCAGCAGTAGTGATAATCTTGCTCTTTGGCGGATGTTCTGCCAAAGAGTTCAATGAGGGGGTTGACGATATCGGAAAAGATGTCAGCAAGCTCTTTGAGGTTCGCGAGTAGAAGCGGTTTCTTAAACCTTGGACTGGATCGTGATTTTTGTCGCTTCGAACATCTCCTGGGCCATTTTGATCATCGGCTCTTCCATGATAGAAGTCGCATCGATCTCCTTGCTGGCCTCATCAAGCCGGCTTGGGTCCTCGCTGGCGCACCCCGATACACAAGAGCCGTCCATGATCTCATCTTCGAGCATGGAGAAGCTCTCTTGCAGCGGCTGTTCATCCATCTCCTGAGCATTCGGGCTATAGGAATGAGTCTGAGCAGAAGAGCTGTTTTGCGGCTCTTGTGCAGCCGGACTGCTTTCCTCTTGTGCGGGCACGGCTTGCGTCTGCTGCGTCAAAGGGGGCTGGGGCATCTCTTTTACTGAGGAAACTGCGTCTTGGCCTTGTTTGTCTGAAGAAGCATCGGTTTCGCCGATCGCTACAGCTTGCTTTGAGCAGCTGAGGTTTTTGATCTTCGTCTCAAAGCCGAAGATCTCTTTTACAAAGTGGTTGATCACGCCCCATCCGTGGCGAAGTTTCTCTTTGCACTCCTCTTCGGCACAGCTCTCCCAGGTCAATTTCCCCTCTTCAAAACTCACATACGAGATATTGTCACCGAAACATTTTCCCAGTTCGGCGCTTCTGTCGTTTAAGGCCCCGAGAAGTTTCTCAAAATTGAGCAGACCGATATCGGGCTTGACGGCTTGCGGCGGAGGTGTTTCGCTTTGTTGAGGTGTTTGAGCTGTTTCATCCTCGTCAGGAAGCGGACTTTTCTCTTTGGTTGCAGGCTCCTGACGCGGTGTTTGGGCTTTTTTCATTGTGATCTCGGGACGCTCGATCTGCGCTTCGAGCTCTTCGATCATCTGGTCGACCTCTTTGATACGAAGGGCTTCTAACATCTTGAAAAAGACCAGCGAGAGGACAAAAGAGCCGTCGGCATTGAGGCCAAAGAGGGATTTTGCGTCGCTGAGGATTCTGAAAAAACGTTCCAGTATCAGGGTCGAATATGTCCTGTCTTGCTGATACAGCCGCTCTTTGAGATAGGCGATAAGCTCGTCAACGACCATCTCCGCCTCATAATCCTCCAGAGCCTTTACGTGCGCTATAACCGCGGCCTGGTCTTTGGCAAAGATGGAGGTGAAGATGGCGTTGATAAATTCAGGATCGACAAGTCCGAGCATATCGGTTACCGTCGATACATCGACGAAGTTTTTGGAGAAGATAATGGCCTGGTCAAGCAGGGTCAGGGTGTCTCGAAGCGAGCCGGAACCGCTTCGCGCCAGAATCTCAAGGGCCTCGTTCTCGTAGTCGATCTTCTCAAGATGCAGGATATGCGAGAGGTGATTGACGATATTGATCGTTGAGATCTTCTTGAAGCGAAAATGCTGGGTACGACTGAGAATCGTTGCGGGGAGCTTCAGCGGATCGGTGGTCGCCAGGATGAACTTGACAAAGCGCGGCGGCTCTTCAAGGGTCTTTAGTAGCGCGTTGAAGGCCTCCTTGGTCAGCATATGGACTTCGTCTATGATAAAGATCTTGAAGCGCGCACTTGCCGGCTTGTATTTGGTGTGCTCTATCAGGTCGCGGATGTCATCGATCTTGCGGCTGGAGGCGGCATCCATCTCGATGATGTCGATATGGCGTCCCTCGTTAGCCATTACACAATGCTCACAGACCTCACAAGGCCTGGAGCCGGGTCCAGTGTCGCACATCAGGGCCTTGGCAAAGATACGCGCTGTAGAGGTCTTGCCTGAGCCTCTAAGTCCCGAGAAAAGATAGGCATGCGAAAGTCGGCTTGAATCGAGTGCAAGTGAAAGGGTCTGGGAGATCGTCTCCTGCCCGATAAGGTCTTCGAAGCGTTTCGGACGGTATTTTAATGCTAAGACTTCTGATTTTGTTTCAGAAACATTCATTGTTTGAACTTTACTTGCGGGTTTGCTTTCAACTATTGGCCTCGTGATGTTTATTGTATTGATATTATCATAAGAAGATTAAAGCGGGGGTAAAGTCGTATGGAGCTGATCTACAGATCCAGCCATTTTTTTGCCACGCTACGCAGGGCTTCGGGGTTTTCCGAGGCGAAGAGCTTCAGCTCCGTCTTCTCAAATCTTTTCGAGAAGTTGTAGTGGTGCTCGAGGTACTCTACGATCGCCTCGCCGGAGTGGATAAGCAGCGAGTTGCCCTTGAAGTACTTCCCTATAGCGTCCGCGATTAGGGGAAAATGAGTGCAGCCGAGAATAATCGCGTCGGGGTGCGGAAGCTCCTTAAAATAGTGGTGCATGGTACTTTGAAGGATCTCGCCGGAGTAGAGCCCCTCTTCGACGATAGGAACGAAGAGACCGGTGGCCCGCGCGGAGATCTTGCTATAGCCCTTGGCGGTCAGCGGGTTTTCATAGGCGCGCGATTTGATCGTCGCCTGCGTTGCGATGACCAAAATAGTCGCATTCTTGTCGCTGATGGCATTTTCAACGGCCAAAATTCCCGGTTCGACGACGCCGATAACCGGACAGTGCGCGTGGGCTTTGAGTTCGTCAAGGGCGTAGGCGCTGACGGTATTGCAGGCGGTTATCAGAAGGTCGATGTCGAAGTTTTTGAAAAACTCCAGGGCTTCAAGGGAGTAGCGGATGATTGTGTTGGCATCTTTGACCCCATACGGCACACGGGCCGTATCGCCAAAATAGATGATCTCTTCAAAGAGCTTGTGCTCCAGGAGGCTTTTTACAACGGTAAGTCCACCGACCCCGCTGTCAAAAACGCCGACACGCATTGTTATGCGCCTTCGTTCATCAGGCTCAAGAACTCTTCATTGTCTTTGGTCTTTTGCATCTGGCCAAAGATAAATTGAAGGGCTTTGATCTCGTTTTCCTGCTTGTGCAGCATCGAGCGGAGGACAAAGACTTTTTTGAGCACGTCATCGCCGATAAGAAGTTCTTCTTTACGTGTTCCTGATTTAAGCAGGTCAAGGGCCGGGAAGATACGGCGTTCAGCAATGTGGCGGCTGAGTACGATCTCGGAGTTGCCCGTTCCCTTGAACTCTTCAAAGATGACCTCGTCCATACGGCTTCCTGTCTCGACAAGTGCCGTAGCGATGATGGTGAGGCTTCCGCCGTTTTCGATGTTACGTGCCGCACCGAAGAAGCGTTTTGGCTTGTGCAGGGCATTGGCGTCCACACCGCCTGAGAGGACTTTTCCGGACGATGGAGTCACGGTGTTGTAGGCGCGGGCAAGTCGGGTGATCGAGTCAAGAAGGATAACCACATCCTTGCCCATCTCAACGCGGCGTTTTGCGCGCTCGATGACAAGTTCGGCGACCTTGACGTGGTTTTTGGCCGGCTCGTCGAAGGTCGAGTTATAGACCTCTCCTTTGACGGAGCGCTCCATGTCAGTTACCTCTTCGGGACGCTCATCCACCAGCAGGACCATCAGTTCGATCTCGGGGTGGTTGTGGCTGATGCCGTGTGCGAGCTCTTTCATCAGCTCTGTTTTACCTGAACGCGGAGGAGCGACGATAAGACCGCGCTGTCCCTTACCGATAGGGGAGAAGAGATCGAGCATACGCCCGGTCAGTTTGTTGGCATCAAATTCGAGTTTGATCTGGTCAAGCGCGTAGATCGGTGTGAGGTTTTCAAAAAGCGGACGTTTTTTGCTCTCTTCGGGCGGAAGGTAGTTGATCGCCTCGATCTTCAGCAAAGCATAGTAGCGCTCCTGCTCTTTTGGAGGGCGTACCTGGCCGGTGACAACATCCCCGTTACGAAGGGCGAAACGGCGGATCTGCGTGCTAGAGACATAGGCATCGTTCACCGAATCGGAGAAGTTCTTATCGATGCCGCGCAAGAAGCCGTAGCCGTCTTGCATGATTTCCAAGATCCCTGTAAAGAGGATAAAGCCGCCTTTGTTCGTCTGCGCTTTCAAGATCTCAAAAAGGAGATCCTGGCGTTTTAGCTCATTAGGAAGCTCGACGTTCAGCTCTTCGGCGATCTCGATCAGCAGATCAAGAGGTTTGGTTCGCAGGGCTTCTACGTTATAGCCTTCGACAGGTACATGGGTCCGGTTTGTTTTTTTATTCGTTGTGGGTGTATTGGTATTTGAGTTTGTGCTCATTTTGCCTCGTTTTGGGGATTGTTTTCAGAAGTAGCAGCTCTATGGCTGTGAGAGGTTTAGGTATTTGCTTGATGAGATTGTATAATATCTTTGCGAACTTGTCAAGTTTATAAGAACGCTGTAAGTTAATATCAAATATATTATGAACTTTCTTGAGTTCGATAGTAAAATATGATATAATTTCACAAATTAAAATAAGAAGTAGCAATGAACAATAAACTATTCTTCAGCACCAAGGTCAACGAAGCCTTTTCTTCGGTCCTCTCCACAGAGAGTGAAACGGTGGGTTTTTACCATCTGTGCGACGTCGACACAAGCGAGTATAAGAGTTATGCGCAGAGCATAAGACAGAAGCATATCGTTGTCGTGGGCATCGGCGGAAGCGCTCTGGGGACCTCGGCAATCCACCATTTTCTGGGTCTGGGCAAGCATTTTGAGAAGAGCCTGCACTTTATAGACACGACCGATCCTCTGGTGCTCAACCAAAAAATAGAACAGATTGATCTTAATGATGCGCTCTTTCTTATCATCTCCAAATCCGGCACAACGGTAGAGACGATAGCAGCCTTGAAATATCTGCAGACCTTTGTTCCCATCTCAAAAGAGAACTATGCCGTGATAACCGACCTTGCCTCGCCTTTGGAAGCGTTTGCCAATGCTTACGGGCTCAAGGTCTTCGCTATCCCTGACAATGTCGGCGGACGCTTTTCTGTACTCAGTGCCGTTGGCCTTGTCCCTTTGGCGATCATCGGCGTTGATATCGATGCGCTTTTGGGGGGAGCAAAAAAGATCAAGACCTCCTTCTTTGAAAATCAGGGCTATTGCGAAAAACTCCTGAGCAAGGCTACCTATTACGCCCAGATGAGCAATGCCTACAACATCAACTGCCTCTTCTCCTACTCCGAAGCCTTCAGAGAGTTTAACGCCTGGTATGTACAGCTGTGGGGCGAGAGCCTGGGCAAACTCCAGCGCCACTCCCAGCTTCACGTCGGCCTGACACCCGTAGGCCTTATCGGGCCGACCGACCAGCACTCTTTTTTGCAGCTCATCGTTGACGGCAAGCGCGACAAGACAGTTACGGTGATCAAGATCAAGGATTTTGAAAACAACATCAAGATCCCGGATGTCTCTTTGCCGGCTTTAGAAAAACTTGATGTGCTTAACGGCTACGGTTTTTCCGAACTGATCAACATGCAAGCCGATGCGATGATCGACTCCTTGGAGCAGCTGGAGTTTATTCCGCTCGATGTGATAGAAATAGAGCGGGTCAACGAAGAGACGATAGGCGAGCTTCTTTACTACTATGAGCTTCTGACCGCTCTGGTCGCGCAGATGCTCGACATCAACGCCTACGACCAGCCCGGCGTCGAGATGGGCAAGATCATCCTAAAAGAAAAAATGGCAGGGAGAAACTAATGCATATCCTGGTCACTGGCGGTGCCGGCTACATCGGTTCACATGTCGTCAAACAGCTCATCGAGAACACGCAGCAAAGTATTACAATCATTGACAACCTCTCTACAGGCCACAACGCCACCATAGAGAGCTTGAAAAAGATCTTCGATGAGAACAAAAAAGAGGGGCGAAGCTTCACCTTTATCCAGGCGGAGCTTTCTGATTTTGCCCGGGTGAATGAGATATTTACCCAGAACAGCTTTGACGCGCTTATCCATTTTGCCGCGAGCATCGTCGTTCCCGAATCGGTAGAGAACCCTCTGAAATACTACATGAATAACACCGTCAATACAACCAATATCATCAACATGTGCGTCAAGCACAAGGTTCCCAAGATGATCTTCTCCTCAACGGCCGCGGTCTACGGCGACGCCAAAGAGATCCCAGTCAAAGAGACGACAGTGACGGCCCCAATCAACCCCTACGGCTGGAGCAAACTGATGAGCGAGCAGGTGATCACTGATGCCTGTGCGGCCTACGAGGGCTTTGACGCCGTCATACTGCGCTACTTTAATGTTGCCGGAGCCGACGCGCAGAACAGAATAGGCCAGAGCTTCCCCAATGCGACTCACCTGATCAAAGTCGCGGCCCAGACGGCTATCGGGCAGAGGGAGAAGATGTATCTTTTCGGCGAGGATTATGAGACAAAAGACGGGACCTGTGAGCGCGACTATATCCACGTGGACGACCTGGCCTCGGCGCATCTTCGCGCCCTGGAGTACCTGGAGCGTGACGACAAAATCTCGCCGAATATCTTTAATGTAGGCTACGGCCACGGCTTCAGCGTTGCTGAGGTGATTGAGACGATGAAGGAGATCAGCGGCGTCGACTTCAAGGTCGAGAAAATCCCTCGCCGCGCGGGTGATCCGGCCATCTTGATCTCCGACAACTCCAAGACGAAAAAAGTCCTGGCCTGGGAGCCGCAGTATGACGATATAAGGATGATCTGTCAAAGTGCACTTGCCTGGGAGAAGCTGCTATAGCGTGGATTTCCTAAAAATAGAAGCTCTTTTCTGCTTCTATTTTTCACACTTATGAGCCATAGTTTCGCACAAAAGCAAGATTTAACCCCTTTGTTAGCTCCCTCTTGGTATAAATAAAAAATTAGTTTCAATATAATTACAGGATTGCATACATGTATCTTTTTACATCCGAAGTCGTAAGCCCGGGACACCCGGACAAGTGCGCTGATATTATCGCCGACAGCATTGTTGACAAGCTCATCATGGAAGACCCCAATTCACGTGTCGCTTCCGAGGTTTTTGTCGCCGGAAAACATGTCATCATCGGCGGTGAGGTGACCACCCACGCCAAGGTTAGTGTGGCAGGATACAAGAAGATCGTCCTGGACGCTCTGGCCAAGATCGGTTATGACGGAAAAGCGGCCTTTTCAAAAGAAGAGTGTCTGCATCCCGATGATGTAGAGGTTCAGGTGCTCCTAAACCGCCAGTCGCCTGAGATAAACCAGGGCGTCGACCGGGAAGACGGCGAGATCGGTGCCGGCGATCAGGGGATCATGTTCGGCTACGCGGACACTGAAACCGCAGACTATATGCCTTCGGCCATCACCTACGCGCGCATGCTGATGGAGAAGGTCTATCACTACGCGCTTGAGCACAACAATAAACTTGGTGTCGATATCAAGACCCAGGTCACGATGGACTATGTCACCAAAGACAACTTTGAGTCCTGCCATCCGCAGTCGATTCACACCATTGTCGTCTCCGCACCCTGTGTGCATACGATGAGCATCGATGAGGTCCGCGAACTTATCATGGGCCTTATCCTTGACACGGCGCTTCCGACAAACCTCTTTGATCCTGAAAACTGCGTTATCCACATCAACCCGACGGGCAAATATGTGTCGCACTCCCCGCTACATGACTCGGGTCTGACAGGGCGCAAACTTATCGTCGACAGTTTCGGCGGATACGCGCCCATAGGCGGCGGCGCGCAGTCGTCAAAGGACTATACGAAAGTCGATCGAAGCGGACTCTACGCAGGACGCTGGATCGCCAAAAACATTGTCGCCTCGGGCCTTGCCAAAAAAGCGATCGTGCAGCTCTCCTACGCAATCGGTGTCGCCAAACCGGTCTCTGTGACAGTCGATACGATGGGCACAGGCCTGATCGACGATGCCCGCCTCTCCGACTTTGTGCTACATACCTTTGCGCTTACCCCGCGCTGGATCACCAACAAGTTCAGCCTGGACAAGCCCTCGGCTGAGACCTTTTTATATGCGGATGTCGCTGCCCGCGGCCAGGTAGGCCAGAGCGACTACCCTTGGGAAAAGCTTGATGCCGTGGATGCCTTTAAGACACTTTTATAGTAAATTTCTTGCAAACAGCAAGAACTCCTCTGCCTCGTATGAGGCTAGCTTTAGCGCCCCAGCGGCAAGCGTAGCAAAGATGGGCTTTGCTCATTTTGCGTGTTAATTGAGTTCTGTGAGAACTCTAATGGATACCAAGGGATAGTATGAAAATATCAGTAATAGGCACAGGCTATGTCGGACTCGTCTCCGGGGCTTGTTTCGCGCAGATGGGAAACAGCGTCATCTGTGTCGACATCGATGCAAAAAAGATAGAGTCTTTGAAGCAGGGAGATATCCCCATCTACGAGCCTGGCCTGGAAGAGCTGGTGCTTGAGAACTACAAGAAAGAGACGTTGAAATTTACGACAGACATTAAAGAGGCCATTGCCTCTACGCGCATTGCTTTTATTGCCGTAGGTACGCCGATGGGCGAGGACGGAAGCGCTGATCTTCAATATGTGCTGGCTGTGGCCAAAAGCATCGGTGAGCATATGCAGGAGTATATGGTCGTCGTTGACAAGTCAACGGTTCCCGTGGGCACGGCTGAAAAGGTCAAGGCTGAGATCCAGGCGCAGCTCGACAAGCGCGGAAGTAAGCTGACATTTGATGTCGTCTCCAACCCGGAGTTCTTGAAAGAGGGCGCCGCGATCAATGACTTTATGCACCCTGACCGCGTTGTCATCGGTGCCGACTCAGAGAAGGCGATGGCGATCATGCACGATCTTTACGCGCCTTTTATGAAAAACCATGACCGCTTTATCGGTATGGACATCAAATCGGCCGAGATGACAAAATACACTGCCAACGCCATGCTCGCCACAAAGATCTCTTTTATGAACGAGATCTCAAATATCTGCGAGCGCGTCGGAGCGGACATTAACAAGGTACGAAACGGCATCGGTTCAGACAGCCGCATTGGCTACAGCTTCATCTATCCGGGCTGCGGCTACGGGGGCTCATGCTTTCCAAAAGATGTCCAGGCTCTTGTCAAGACCTCTCAGGATTTCGGCTATACGCCGCGCATTCTCGAAGCGGTAGAAGCAGTCAACTATGAGCAGAAGAGTGTCATTTCCAAGAAAGTCTTTGCCCGTTTCGGCGAAGATCTTCACGGAAAAACCTTTGCCATTTGGGGTCTTGCCTTCAAGCCGGAGACGGATGATATGCGCGAAGCCTCTTCGATCACGATCATCAACTCTCTGACATCACACGGCGCAAAAGTCGTCGCCTATGATCCCAAAGCACGCCACGAAGCCGAAAAACACTACCTTAAAAACAATGCCAACGTCTCCTACGCCGACAGCAAGTATGAGGTGCTCAAAGACGCCGACGCGCTTATTCTCGTGACCGAGTGGCAGGAGTTTCGAAGCCCCGACTTCGACGAGATCAAAAAACTTCTAAAATCCGCGATCTTCTTTGACGGACGCAACCAGTTTGACAAAAAACGCATGGCCGAATACGGCTTTGAATACATCCAGATCGGGGTAAAATAGTCGATAAATGCGGATGGGTAGATGGGTTTGCTTCGCGTATGAGACAATAATCCCATAGCCGACCAGTGCCGCACTCAAAGAAGGTGCAAATCCCGAAGCGATCGCCAGGGCTCCCGCCGTGATCATCGAAGGCATCCCCGATTCCAAAACGGCTGTTTTCAATGCGAGCGGCTCTACCCCTATGGCCAGTAAGATCCCAAAAGCCAAAAACGGCATCAAAATGAGTTTGAGCATTAGGGCTTTTGAAAGCATCGGATAATCCAACTCTCCGCCTAACCGCATAGAATACCCCACCGACACCAGCGCCAAGGGAATCAATGTCGAAGCGAGCACTTCGATATAGGGCAAGGCCATCGAAGGCATCTCTCCAAATACAAGGGCAAAGATAAGAACGCCAAAGGGCGGAAAGAGCAGAAGCTTTTTCACAATAAGCCGCGCGTGAAACGACCCTGTCTCAAAACGCGCGACCATGGCGCTCCCGTAAAAGGAGAGCATTAAAAAGGTCCCAAACTGGTCGTACATCAGGACATAGGGAATTGCCTCTTCCCCCAAAAGCGTGCGCACGATGGGTATCCCGATAAAAGAGGTGTTTCCTAGCGGAATGAGAAGGAGCAGAGCGGCTCTGACATGCACGCTCTGACCTTTTGTCATCGCTATAACAATCCAGACCATAATCGGAAGCAGCAGCCACGGAATCGCGATAACCCCCAAAGCCGAGAGATCGAGATGCACCTTTGGGATCTGGATCAGAACCGTCGCCGTAAGAGAGACATAGATGACAAAAAAATTGAGGCTTTTTGAAAAGTCGGCAGGAGCATCCGTTTTCTGAAGCACGATGCCGATACACAAGAGCGCGATGATAAAGATAAACTGTTCTAAGACCGTTCCATAAAATGATAATGATGTTTAATCCGCCCAAAACGCAGGGAGGTCTTTTTTGAGAGAAACATGGAAGCAGATTGCAATTCCTACTGCTCACTGACTCGCAATCCTTTGAATATGAATGCAATAATAACGACAGATAAGAAAAACATCAAGAACAAAACAGATAAAAAGTCTGACAAGTTATTTGCAATATCGACTTAGCTGAAATGTAACACATTTAGATGAATATTATGATGCGAGATGAATACGTGGATGTTTTACTCGAGGATATTTGATCTCTTTGCTATACAGGGGTAACGGGATTTGGCATAAGTGCTCTCTAAGCTCTGCTATAGGACAATGCCGGCAAAATAAGGACTATTCGATGAAAAAAATTCTAACACTCTTGGCGTTGAGCGGCTTTTTATGGGCGGACTCAATCCCTGAGCCTATGTTTTTTGACCTCATTCGTCCGCTTGATTCAAAACGAGGAGAGTTGGAGATCAACACCCTTGCACACAAAAATTTTGATGCAAAAAACACAAACACATCGATCGATCCATTCGGTTCCGGTCAAACGACCACCGACAGAGAGAAAATAGAGTGGGCACCCGAGATCGAGTATGCTGTTGCGGACGGTTTTGCCCTTGAGCTTGAGCTTCCGTTTGAAGGCTCCCAGCTCGAAGCGTACAAGTTCGGCGCGCAATACACATTTGGAAAACCCTTCGAGGGCTACATCCACGGCACGCAAATCCTGCTTGAAACCACAGGTGAGTGGAAAAAGTACAACACAACGCTTCTATACCTCGGCGGATACCGTTTCGATAAAACCTTCAGTACCCTTTTCATGCTTGGCGGAAGACTTGACCTCGAGGGAGAAAACAGGAGTCAAAGCTTTGAATATTTAGCCAACGTTTCGCTCTTTGCAAACATATCCCACCGTTTTGTAGCGGGTATCGAAAGCAATTACTCACGTGACAAAGAATCAAACTATGTACTTGCATTCATTCCTCAGATCCACTATGAAGCCAGCGACAACATAGAAATTCAAGCGGGATTGAGTTTGGGCGAAGCTACGTTTGCGCGCAAAAAAGCTTTTGTATTACGCGCCATCTACTGTTTTTAACATTCTTTCTTTATGGTTAACGACGCATAGTACAAATATTATCAGTAGCTCTGCCTTTTCCATCCATTGAGATCGCGATACCATTATTTACCAATGTCTGGGTATGAATGCGACTTGTGTATTGGCTGTCTTGATCTGTGTTGAATATTTCAGGTTTGCCATAAAGAGACAATGCTTCATTTAGGACATCCATAACAAGAGCTGTATCCATTGTGTTTGACACTCTCCAGGCAAGCCTGTTTTAGAGCACCAGTCAATTATGGCTGCGAGATAGACCATGCCGCCATTGATTTTAATACAGGGCAATCTCTAAAAACCCTAGTTGCCTTCAGCGATAGAGAGATGTTCACAACCAAGGCGGCCCTTTGAAGCCCTGGCCATAGCTAAGACAAGAAGGGGCAACGCGGAGTGGACCACACCTGATTGGCTCTGTTTATCTCTACGCCTTTAAGTCGGCAGGGGCATCCGTTTTCTGAAGCACGATGATAAAGACAAACTGTTCCAATGCCGTTCCTTAAAATGATGATCTTTAGTCCGTCTTTGAATAGGAATACAATAAGGGCACCTCTAAAAACCCCAGTTGCCTTCAGCGATAGAGAGATGTTCACAAT
>JACUTT010000076.1 GCA_014859655.1 Campylobacterales bacterium | reverse complement strand
TATACCTAGCTTATGGATTGTTTTTACCAAGTCATCTAGTCCATTTTCAATATCTTCTAGTCTACTTTTGCCTTTCCAATGTCTTTTGGTTGGGAAATTGATAATATATTTTGGATTGGTAAGTTGTCCAGTGCGATATACAAACATTGTCCCAGGCTTTACTTCTTCTTTCTTACATGCCATTTCATATTCTTTGAAATTTTGAGCATATTTATTTTTAAACTGTAAAGCAAGTCCTCTCCCCATAACACCAACACAATTTACGGTATTTATGATGGCCTCTGCATCCTCAGCAAAAATATCACCATTTTTATATTCTATCATCATCGTCTTCTCCACTTAATAATACCACTCATTTTTAAGTTCGACTATTGGCCTATGAGCACTACTATTTAAAATGCTTTGTACTTGTTGATATACACTCATGCTATTTATCCCTATTCTTTCTATCAACTGCCAAGCAAAACTATGCTCACATAAAAATTCTGCTTGTTTTTCTTCTCTTACACTTTGCCATGATGTTGAATTTATTGCATTCCAGTTGAGATCAACCAAGCTGTTCAAATCATTTGTATCTCTAAAATACCTTGAGCCTGCATTTGAAGAGGTGAAAACCTATCGTTTATGATTTTCAGTTGCCCAATTAATAGTATTTGCCAGACTCGCTTCAAGATGAATGATATTATCCTGACCGCCTTGATAAGTTATATCAGGGCTATTGCCCTTGTGCATCATATATAGCATAACAGATCTAGGACAAAAATAAAATGGTACACATTCACCCACATGCAAATCAGGATGAGATTCAAGTATAAGTTCAGTTAATCTTCTTTGCTTGATACTACTCATTCCTATGGTTGTTCCACCTAAGCCTCTAGCAATCACTTCCGCATCAGACCATAAAAATCCATCATTTATTATCGACTGCAACTTGTCTATATGCACGATATGATAAATTTTTATGTTTTGTGGATTCATTAGTTAGTTTAAAACCCCACAAAAATCAAGTTCGCTTTTCATATCAAGCTTTTTAAACTCTTTATGTGCCACTAAAAAAGTTACTATATCTGCTTCTTTTATAGCTTCTTTATAATCCACTATCTCAAACTCTTTATGACTTTCTATATTTGGTTCGACTGCTAGTACATCTACGCCATCAGCTTTGAGTCTTCTAGCTATGTAAAGGGCTGGTGATTCTCTCAGGTCATCTATGTCTGGTTTAAAAGCGAGTCCCATAACGGCAACCTTTGGTTCTTTAATAGTGATTTGTGATTTGTGATTTGTGATTTGTGGGTTGTGATTGGTGATTGGTGATTTGTGATTTGTGATTTGGTTGGACGAATTACTATTTTCCAATTTCCAATTACTAACAGCGTTTTTTATCTTTTCTATGACCCATTCAGTTTTATAGTTGTTGACTTCTCTGGCGGTTTTTATGAGTTTTGCTGTTTCGCCGCCGGCATGGACGATAAACCAAGGATCGACCGCGATGCAGTGCCCGCCTACGCCTGCTCCGGGCTGAAGGATGTTGACGCGCGGGTGACGGTTTGCCAGGGCGATGAGTTCCCAGACATTGATGTCAAACTTGTCACAAAGCATAGAGAGTTCATTGGCAAAGGCGATGTTGGTGTCTCGGAAGCTGTTTTCTGTGAGCTTGGCCATTTCTGCTGTTTTGGCGTCGGTTTCCAGGACTTCACCTTCTACAAACTCTCTGTAAAACCCTGCGGTTAGTTTTGTGGCCTCTGGTGTCGTACCGCCTACGATACGGTCGTTTTCAACAAGCTCACGCATGATGTGACCCGGGAGTACTCTCTCAGGGCAATGGGAAACAAAAATCTTTGATTTTTGTTTGGTGATTGGTGATTGGTGATTGGTGATTGGTGGCTGGTTTTCGCCAATTTCTAATTTCGAATTACTAATTACTTCGCTCCCAAATAGTTCTGGTCTTTCTTGGGAAAGAATTTCTTCTATCTTATCTGTCGTACCTACTGGCGAGGTGGACTCCAAGATGACAATATTTCCTTCTTTTAGATAAGGTGCTATCGCTTTTGTGGCAGACACTACGTAATCTATATTTGGTACAAACCCTTCATGAAAAGGTGTTGGTACCGCTATCACAAATATATCTGCCTCGGCGGGTTTCGTATCGGCTTTTAGTTTACCGCTATTTACCGCTGCATGCACAAAAATGTCTAGTTCAGGTTCGACGATATGAATCTTTCCTTGGTTTATCGTATCTACCGTACTTTGAACCACATCCACACCATGAACATCATACCCTCTGTTTGCAAGTAGCGCTGAAGTCGGAAGTCCTATGTAGCCTAGACCGATTACGCAGATTTTCTTGTGATTTGTGATTTGTGATTTGTGATTTGTATTCATCTAGTTTTTACCTTTTACGTGACTGATTAGTCCGTTTATCATTTTTTTAATTGTTGTTATTTCTTCAAGCTCTTGATCTATGCTATCAATAAAATTCAATCGATTCGCTATCATTAGCTGTGTTTCTACTTCAGAAGTAGAACCTAGTGATATATAAAGAAATTGTATAAACTCTTTATTTCCATTTCTGGATGCACCTTCTGCTATATTTGATGGTATTGAGACACTGGCTCTTCTTATTTGAGAAGTCAAACCGTACAACTCTTCTTTTGGAAAACTTGAACTTAATCTATAGATTTTTTCTACCAAATGCATCGCTTTTTTCCACACATCTAAATCCATATGATTTTTCATTTTGTTTTCTCCAATCTCCAATTACTAATCACGAATTAAAAAATCAACGATTTTTTGACACGCATCACCATCGCCGTAAGGGTTGTGAGCTTTTGACATTTTCGTGTATTCATCCGGGCTGTCCAGCAGTAGTTGCGCTTCTTTGACGATGAGTGCTGTGTCGGTCCCGACCAGTTTGACCGTTCCCGCTTCTAAGGCTTCCGGACGTTCTGTCGTGTCGCGCATGACAAGGACGGGTTTGCCCAGTGACGGTGCTTCTTCCTGTACTCCGCCGCTGTCTGTGATGATGAAGTATGCCTTGTCCATCATGTAGATAAACTGCTCATACTGGAGCGGCTCTATGAGGTAGATGTTTTCTGTGTCTGAGAGCAACTCTTTGACAGGTTTTTGCACATTGGGGTTTAGATGGACGGGATAGACGATGTCGATCTGGGGATTGTTCTGGGCTATCTCTTTGAGAGCGCTGCAAATGTTGATGAAACCTTGGCCATGGTTTTCTCTTCTGTGTCCGGTGACTAAAATCATTTTATGATTTTGGTGTGATTCGTGATTTGTGAGTGGTAACTGGAAAGATTGGGGCAGCGCTTTGTTGATACTCTCAATGATCTGGCCTTTGAGCTCCGGGTTGGACTTGATCTTGTCCAGCGCCAGAAAGAGCGCATCGATGACGGTGTTTCCTGTGACTATGATGTTTTTGTCGTTGACATTTTCTTTGAGAAGATTTTCGCGTGATGTGGATGTCGGCGCGAAGTGGTAGGCCGCGATCTGCGTAGTGAGCTGGCGGTTGGCTTCTTCGGGCCAAGGCGAGTAGATATCGCCGGTTCTAAGACCCGCTTCGATGTGCGCCACGCTGATCTGCTGGTAAAAAGCGGCCAAAGAAGCAGCGAAAGTCGTAGATGTATCGCCGTGAACAAAGACAACATCAGGTTTAGAGTAAGTTAGCACAGGCTTCATGCCAAGAAGAACATTGGACGTCACATCGTAAAGGTCCTGACCCGGTTTCATAATGTCAAGATCATAATCAGGAACAATCTCAAAAAGCTCCAAAACCTGGTCAAGCATCTCTCTGTGCTGCGCCGTAACACACACTTTTGTTTCAAAGAAGTCTGGATGTTTCTGGAACTCTTTGACAAGCGGCGCCATCTTTATGGCTTCGGGACGCGTACCAAATACGATTAGGATTTTTTTCAATGCGTGGTCTTTGTTTGAATATAAGTGAACGTAATTAAATAATTTTCAAAAGTATAGTTAAAAACTCCTTTTTGAAGCTTAATAATTTGACAAATCGTAAAATAACTAAATGTCATAAAAATTGGATAAATAGGGGGGGGGGTAGATGCCATGTTTTCGGGCGTCTGCGGATGGGTGGATGGGGCAATGGGTTCGCTTCGCTTAGGGGGGATGGGGAAGAACAGTGGAGCCAGTTCCTCGTCATCCTCGGGCTCCGACCCGGGGATCTGAAGTGCGGGAGAGATCCCCGAT
>JACUTT010000029.1 GCA_014859655.1 Campylobacterales bacterium | reverse complement strand
GTGCAAGAAAAGTTCTGCACAATCTCATCTCTCTTTTTCCCTCTGAAGGCAGTT
Source organism: Campylobacterales bacterium (assembly GCA_014859655.1). Taxonomy (GTDB): domain Bacteria; phylum Campylobacterota; class Campylobacteria; order Campylobacterales; family Sulfurimonadaceae. The sequence goes on along the minus strand of JACUTT010000029.1, from coordinate 24,395 downwards.
GTGGTTTCTAGAGGTGCCCTTTAAGTAACAGCATCATAGCAAGAAAAGGTCAGAACTTTTTTTAAAGAGACAAACTTAAGACAATAAAAGTTCTTTATAGTTTTATTATATTTTATTTTATATAATAATTTTTCTCACATGTTTTTAGAGGTTCCCTATTTCAATTTCCACAGATAAACACCATTGTAAAAAGGAAACAGATTGATGACGGAGACAGAATATAGGGCATCTCTATCTTTCTATCCGACGGTCTTAACATCGAGTCGCTTATCAAAAAAGCGGATCTTGCCATGCGTGATGCGAAGAAGAACGGAAAAAACAACTTTAGGTTTTACCTTGAGAGCACTGAAAATGTCTCTCTAAGTATTTCGGGTGTAAGATAGAACTTTTTTAAACATGTTTTGCCTTTAAAAAGCAGCACTTAAGTCTATCGATCTATAATGCAAGTAAATAATCTGAATGAAAAGAGACATGAAAAAACTAAAAGTCCTTGTTGTTGATGATGACAAAATAACGACAAACATCCTTTTTAAAATGCTTGAAAATGACCAACGCGAGGTCATGCTTGCCAGCAGCGGCGAGGAAGGTGTGGATAAGTTTAAAAGCTTTGGTCCGGATATTCTTCTTTCTGATATCAATATGCCGGGGATGAACGGCCTTGAAATGATCAAAATCATCCGCGATCTCGACAGCCAGGTCAAGATCGCGATCTTCACTAATTTTGACAACAAATCCTATCTTCTCGATGCTATCCATCTGGGCGTCAACCAGTTTTTCTTCAAACCCTTCGACAAAGAGCACTTTTTGCAGGTCATTGAGCGTTTAAGCAGCGAAATCTTCAAAATAAAGTTCATCCAGCGCTCGCTTACCCGCCATCAAAATATCCTTGAAGCGGTCAACAAGATGTCTCAGCGGTTTTTACAGCACAATGACTGGGATGAGACGCTTTATGAAGAGATGCACTCCTTAAAAGACGCAGCCGAAGCTTCTGCGCTTTTCTTGTTTAAAAATGAAGAGAGCGAGGACCCGAAGCTGGCCAGGCGTTTTCTTTTTATCAACGAGAACAGCGATGCTCAGCCGGCAAGCATTCTCCCCTACAACTCGCTCAAGCTAAACGCGTTAAAAGAGCAGCTGCAGCGTGCAGAGAGCTACAACAGTCTCAAGCAGGATGTTGTCGAGTCCGGGCAGGCTCTTTTTTACGAATACCGCGTCAATTCGCTGCTGATCATTCCTGTCTTTTCTAACGGAACATGGTGGGGCTTCTTGGGGATTGGAAACAATGAAAACCGTGTCTTTGATGCTACGGACGCCAACACGCTCAAGACGGTGGCCCAGCTGATCGGTTCAGCTATTGACAACCAGTATAATCTGAAAATGCTAAATATCCGTTCCGCGATCTTCAAACACACGGTTGACGGCGTCCTGATCGCCAATGCCGAAAACGAGATCATGCACATTAATGATGCCTTTACAGATATTACAGGCTATACGCTCGACGAGGTACACAAAGAAAACCCGAAGTTTTTTGCCTCAGGACAGCATGATAAAAACTTCTACCGCGATCTTTGGCATAAGATAGAGACCCAAGGCTACTGGCAGGGCGAGATCAAAAACCGTAAAAAAAACGGGGAGATGTTTATCGCATGGCAGAGTATCAATGCGATCAAGAACAGGCGCGGAGAAGTGGAGAACTATATCAGTATTTTTTCTGACGTTACCGCACAGCGAAGCGATGATAAAAAATATGCCCATCTTGCCACGCATGATGCGCTCACAGGACTCTCTAACCGTCTGATTTTGAACGACCGTATTGAACATGCTATTTTTCATGCGGAAAGAACGCAAAAACGCGTTGCTGTTCTTTTTTGCGATCTCGACAATTTTAAACCAATCAATGATACCTATGGACATGATGTCGGCGATAAGGTGCTCCAGCACTGCGCCGACTACTTCAGGAGTACACTTCGCAGCGAAGACACTATCTGCCGCTATGGGGGCGACGAGTTTGTTATCATCCTTGAAGAGGTCGACAGTTTTACGACGATGAAAGCACTTGCCGAAAAGATTATGCAAATCACCTATTCGCCGGCACTTATCAACGGCCATGTGATCCCGGTGGAGATGAGTATGGGTGTTAGTGTCTATCCTACGGATGCGGCAGGTGAAGATCTTATCAAAAAAGCGGACGAAGCGATGTACAAGGCAAAACGTGCCGGCAAAAATAAGATGGTCTGTTACCAGAGCGAGGAGTGTTTCTCCGGCAAGGAAAATGCAGAAAAAGATATCTTCAACTTTGCAATATAGCCTCTGAGAATAAAAAGAGCCTTCAAGGCTACCCTCGACCTAAAGTTCATTTTAGCAGCTTTTAGTTATTATGCAAGTAGAAAACCCCACTAATTACAACCTCTGCAGATCACTGATCCCATCAAGATATTTTTAAACAAACTTCTTGTAAGTTTTCTGTCTCACAAGAGGCAGATTTTAGTGCTGTAGCGGTTAGCGCAGAAAAGATGGGCTATGAGCATTTTGCGTGTCTTCTAATAAAAAGGTAATTTTAATGCAAGTATATAGACAAAAACGTACAGATCAAAATCAGGCAAAGAGTTTTCTTCTTGTGTCTGTCACGATCTTCAGCCTCTGTTTTGGCCTCAATGCCGGTGCGGCCGAGTTTAAGGACGAGACGATAGAAAAACCGCTTTTCAAACCTTTGATAGAGCGTTATATCTTGGATGAACTTAGAAATATCCGCATTGATCAGCAGGCGCTTCGTACGGAACTTGAGCATCGTGTTTCAAGAGCAGAGGTCGAGCAAACGGACAGAGCGGCACGATACATTACCGACACGGTGGGAAACATCTTTTATATCATCGCCGGTGCGACATCGTTTTTGATCTTTGCCGGATGGAATTCGCTTCGAGATATTCGTAAAAAAACGGAAGACATTGTTGAAAGACGCGTCGAGCAGATCACCAAAAAGTATAATGAAGAACTTGAGCTGCTGCAGACACGTCTGGGCGAACAGTCTAAAAACATACTGGACAACCAAAACAAGATTTACAATACCCAGCTAAACCACTCACTGTGGATGCGCTCGAACCTGGAGACAAACCTGCAATCGAAGATTGAGGTCTATGATGAGATACTCAAACTCAACGCGGATGATGCAGAGGCCTACGCCTACAAAGCGGATGCCGTCTTGGATCTGGATGAGTATGAATGGGCGCTAAACCTTAGTGACAAGGCGATAAACATCGATCCGGACTACGGTTACGCTTACTGGCAAAGAGCCTGTGCCCACGCAAAGCTTGGGAACTTCAACGACGCGCTCACGGACCTTAAAACCGCCCTGCATAAAAATCCGAATCTGCGAGATGACATTGTCAAAGAGCCCTCTTTCGAGTGTATGAAAGACTCCGCAGAGTTTCAAGAAGCCATCAGCTAAGAAGTTTTTTTATATATAAAGATTGCCCTATAGCAGGTTTCTATCGGGATGATTTATGGGGAGAATGAGAAGGAGTGCAGAAGAAAAGCCCGACTAATGGACTCGACTTCTGAGTTTTTAAGACTTAGCCTCGACGTCGTGAAGCCTGAGACTGGGTTGATTTTGAATGGGTTCTGCCTCTCTCGCTGCTGCTTGTTCGCGGCTTGCTTCTTTCGCCGCTGCCTGAGTGTCCGCCGCCGTTATTACCGGAACGGCCTCTGCTTTTCTGCTGGATAGGCTCGGCTTTTATAGAAGGATCGGGTGTAAACTCTTTGATCACGACCTTCTCTATCGGGCGTTTGATCAGTTTTTCGATATTGCGAAGAAGTTCAAACTCATCCACACATACAAGGGACATCGCCTCGCCGAAATTTCCCGCACGGCCCGTACGGCCGATACGGTGGACATAATCCTCAGGAACATTGGGAAGCTCGAAGTTGACGACATGGGGAAGCTGGTCGATGTCGATCCCGCGTGCCGCGATATCGGTAGCAACGAGAACGCGCACCGTACCCTGCTTGAAGTTGGCCAGTGCGTTGGTTCGTGCCGTCTGGCTTTTGTTACCGTGGATAGCGGCCGCGGTGATCCCGTCTTTGCCAAGCTGTTCCGTCAGGCGGTTCGCTCCGTGTTTGGTTCGGGTAAAGACAAGTACCTGTTTCCAGTCGCCTTTTTTGATCAAAGAAGAGAGAAGCTCACGCTTGCGCTCTCTGTCGACGGGGTGTACGATCTGTGTGACCTGCTCGGAAGAGGTGTTACGGCGAGCGACTTCGATCAGGACCGGGGCATTGAGAAGGTTGTCTGCCATGGCCTTGATCTCATTTGAGAATGTTGCCGAGAAAAGCAGGCTTTGGCGCTTTTTCGGAAGCAGGGCAAGGACCTTTTTGATATCGTGGATAAATCCCATATCAAGCATACGGTCCGCTTCGTCGAGGATTAGACACTCCACATGCGAAAGATCAAGCGTTTTCTGTCCGACGTGGTCAAGCAGACGTCCCGGAGTCGCGATAAGGATATCCACGCCTCTGCGAAGCGTTGCTATCTGCGGATTGATGCTCACACCGCCGAAGATGATGGCCGAGGTCAAAGGAAGGTATTTCCCGTAAGTCTTGACGCTTTCACCGACCTGTGCCGCGAGTTCGCGTGTCGGAGTAAGGATAAGTGCGCGTACGTGACGGCTTCCTTTTGGCTGCGTGTTATCGCTCAGGTTTTGTAAAAGAGGGAGAGTAAAACCTGCGGTTTTGCCGGTTCCGGTTTGCGCACCGGCTAAAACATCCTGTTTGTTCAAAATTACAGGGATTGCCTGCTTCTGTATCGGTGTCGGCTCGTTGTAGCCTTGTTCTGCTATAGCACGTAAAAGTGGCTCTGATAAGCCGAGTGTTGTAAATGACATGTGTGGTACCTTGTTTGATTGAGCCTACCAAAATTCGTGAATCCGGGTCGGTCTAGGCTGGAGGGTGAAAGATTGTTAAGTTATCGAAGGATGACATAAACGGTGTCAGTCGCAGACCGAAGTGCGCTGAAATTACGAAATTATACCATAATTAAAACAAAACACAAAGATAAGTGGAGAAAATTAAAAGGGAGTAAGGCATCTGAAATTCATAAATCACAAAATTCTCCTTTTTAGTTATAATTGCGCTTATATTTGCTCGCGCCTTCGGTCTGCGCTTGAGCCATTTTTTTTGACCGCTTATCTCTCCTCTTCTAGAGGCTCATTTACCAAGGACTCTTATGCCATCTCCTACTCTTTTAGTCAAACGTCAAAACCACCGTGTACACCTCTGCAACCCTGAACGCAAAGATGAGCTTCTGGAGCTTTTGCTTGAGCGCAATGCTGAACTCACTATCCTTGTCGCAACAACAAATGCGTCTGAAACGATCAGAAACAAAGTGTTCAGCGAGAATGTCTCCGTACTCAGCGACGAGGAACTTTTGGCTTGCGAACTTAAGTTTGATCTTCTTATCAGCTATGATCTTCCTCAAAGCCCTCGTCTTTATGCCGAGCGACTTGTTCATGCGAAAACGCACGCCCTTGTTTTGCTTGACCCAAATGAGCAAAAACTGCTTTATCCGATAGAGACCTTTTTGGGACGGACACTGATGAAAGAGCCGATCAGCGGATTTGAGCCTGCCCCTGCAAAGATACAGACCCGTTCCAAGCTCTTTAACGCCAACGCCCCCAAGCGCGATTATGCGAGCGAAGAGAAACTTGAGAAAAAAAAAGGGAAAAAAGAGAACAACCCTTTTGGCAAAAAGAGCTTTGGTGCCAAGCCGGGTGCAAAACCCGACGCCGTTGAAGCCAAGAACCGGCCTGCGCAGGTCTTTACGAGAGAGTCAGTCCTCAAGGGCGTTACGCGAAAGATAAATATCAAACCTGCCAAAGCCCCAAAAGAAGGAAAATAAGAGAAATGGCACTGAACAAACCCAAATACACACTTTTTAAAAACACGACATACGCGCTGGCCGGCCTGGCCGACATCACTAAAACCGAAAGCTCCTTTAAGCTTCAAATCGTGTTGTTTGTTGTAATGAATATCGTTGCCTGGTTCCTGCCGCTACCCTTTCATCTGCAGGCGCTTCTTTCGCTCTCATTGTTTATCCCACTGATGGCCGAAGTGACCAACAGTGCGATCGAGCGTGTCGTCGATCTGGTAACGATGGACTATCATGAGCTGGCAAAACGTGCCAAAGACGCGGGTGCTGCGCTGGTCTTTTTAAGTCTCGTGCTTACCGGTGCCATCTGGGCGGTTGTTTTGTATATTGGTTTTGTTCAGTAGAACGGGTTTTGTTCCCGCCGGACCTGCTTTGCGGAGCCAAACCGAAATAAACTCTAAGCGATTAGAGGGTACACTTTTAAAATAAATTTTTCCTCAGGAGAAGAGATGGCACATGTATTGATTATTGGAGCTGGCGGGGTCGGACGCGTTGTGACGCACAAGTGTGTTATGAACAAAGAGACCTTCACGAAGATCACCCTGGCAAGCCGCCGTCTTGTAAGCTGCAAGGGAATTGCGGACGAACTTCCTGCGGGCGCTATCGAGATCGAGCAGGTAGATGCCGACAATACAGCCGAGCTTGCGGCTCTGATCAAACGTATCAAGGCCGATATCGTTATCAATGTCGCACTTCCCTACCAGGATCTAACCATCATGGATGCCTGTCTTGAGACAAATACCCCTTACCTCGATACGGCTAACTACGAGCATCCGGATGAGGCAAAATTCGAGTACAAAGAGCAGTGGGCGAAACATGATGCCTTTAAAGAGAAGAACCTGATGGCCCTGCTTGGAAGCGGTTTTGACCCGGGTGCTACCAATGTCTTCTGTGCCTACGCGCAAAAGCACTACTTTGACGAGATCCACACCATCGATATCCTCGACTGCAACGCAGGCGATCACGGCTATCCTTTTGCGACAAACTTCAACCCCGAGATCAATCTTCGCGAAGTCTCCGCTAAAGGGCGTTACTGGGAGAACGGCACGTGGATAGAGACCGATCCTATGGAGATCAAGATGGTCTGGGACTATCCCGAAGTCGGCCCGAAAGATTCCTATCTTCTCTACCATGAAGAGATGGAGTCTTTGGTTAAGCACATCAAGGGACTTAAACGCATCCGTTTCTTTATGACCTTCGGACAGTCCTACCTGACGCACATGCAGTGTCTGCAAAATGTCGGCATGCTGGGGATCGAAGAGGTAGAACACAAGGGAATGAAGATCGTACCGATGGAGTTTTTGAAGACCCTTCTTCCTGATCCTGGCTCTTTGGGTCCGCGTACAAAAGGCAAGACCAACATCGGCATCGTTGCCGAAGGACTCAAAGACGGGAAAAAGAAAAAGATCTATATCTACCAGATCAGCGACCACGAGAAGTGCTATGCCGAGGTCAAGTCCCAGGCTGTCTCCTATACGACCGGTGTACCTGCGGTGATCGGCGCGAAGCTGATGGTCGAGGGAAAATGGAAAGGCGAGGGTGTCTTTAACATGGAACAGATGGATCCGGATCCTTTTATGAAAGAGCTTAACGCGCAGGGACTGCCGTGGAAGATTTTAGAGCTGGAGTAGAGTTTGCTGCACTGCCCGCTTTGCCACACGCAAAAGCCCACCCTCTATGCACGACATAAGCGAGCCTACCATCTCTGCGCGGAGTGCTCCCTGCTCTTCGTCTGCCCTGCGGAGTACCTCGATGAAGAAGCGGAGAAAAAGCGCTACGACCTGCACACCAACTCCTATGATGACCCCGGATACAAGAACTATCTCAAAAAGGTCTCAGACCCGCTTTGCGAACGCTTGAACAAAGGCGCGAGCGGCCTTGATTTCGGCTCCGGTCCGGGACCCACACTCTCGAAGCTCTTGCAGGAAAGAGGGCATGCGATGCGTATTTATGATCCTTTCTACGCCAAAGATGAGAGCGTATTGAAACAGAAGTATGACTTTATCACCTCGACGGAGGTGGTGGAGCATCTTTATGATCCGTACAGCGTGCTTGATCAGCTTTGGGGAATGCTCAAAGAAGAGGGACTTCTTGTCTTTTTGACTCAGCCCTATCCTGCAAGGGATGCGTTTGATGCGTGGTACTACAAAAACGATCCGACGCATGTCTGTTTTTATTCTCAGTCTACGATGAGCTGGCTGGCCTCCAAATGGGACGCGCAGCTCGAAATCGTAGGCAAAGATCTCTTTATATTTAAAAAAAGGCCCGAGCATGTCCATTGATTTTTCCCAACTGAAAAGAACCCCCGCCTATATCTGCGAGCTTGAAAAACTCGAAAACAACCTCAAAATCCTAGACCGTGTCCAGCAGGAGTCCGGTGCGAAGGTCATTCTCGCGCTCAAGGGCTTTGCGATGCACAGCACCTTTGATCTGGTGGGCAAGTACCTGCAAGGCTGCACAGCCAGCGGCCTGCATGAGGCAAAACTGGCGCGCGAAAAGATGAACAAAGAGGTGCATACCTATTCCCCGGCATTCAAGCACGAGGAGATCGATGAGATTGCTTCTATCTCGGACCACATCGTCTTCAACTCACCTTCGCAGCTTTTTGCTTTCCATGCGCGCGTCAAGGAAATCAACCCGCAGCTCTCCCTCTCTTTGCGCGTCAATCCCGAGTTCTCCTCCTCTCCGGTCGATCTTTACAATCCTTGCGGGCTCTATAGCCGCTTGGGCACCACCAAGGCGAACTTTGACGAGAAGGTTCTTGAACACATCAGCGGACTAAATTTTCATGCGCTTTGCGAGCAGAATGTGGATGCTCTGGAAGGGGTATTGCAGGCTTTTGAAGAGAAGTTCGGTGTGTATATCGCCGGTATGAAGTATGTCAATTTCGGCGGCGGTCACCACATCACCAAAAAAGGCTATGACGTGGCGAAGCTTATCGAAGTGATCAAAGCCTTCCGGGCCCGCTATAACAACATCGCGGTCTATCTTGAACCGGGTGAGGCCGTGGGCTGGGAGACGGGCGTGCTGGTCTCGCGGGTGCTCGACATCGTTGACAACGGTATCAAAATCGCTATTTTGGACACCTCAGCCGAGGCGCATATGCCCGACACCCTGGCCATGCCCTACCGTGCTGCGGTACGGGGTGCTGGCGAGGCAAACGAGAAGGCTTTTACCTACCGTCTCGGCGGCAACACCTGTTTGGCGGGGGACGTCATGGGGGATTACTCCTTTGATAAAGAGCTGCAGGTCGGCGATTTGCTCATCTTTGAAGATCAGATCCACTACACCTTCGTCAAAAACACGACCTTCAACGGCATACCGCTTCCCTCTTTGGCGCTGTGGACGAAAGAGCATGAGCTAAAGATCGTCAGAGAGTTCGGGTACGAAGAGTACAAAAACCGCCTCTCCTAGATCCCCTGATCGTTGATCTGTGCAAGGGCTGCCTTGACGGCATTGATGTAGCTTTTGCAGGAGGGTTTTTTGTTTTTGTAGGCAATATCAAAGGCCGTACCGTGGTCGACGGAGGTGCGGATGATCGGCAGGTTGAGGGAGACATTGATGCTCTCGTCAAAATGCAGAGCCTTTAGCGGGATGAGCCCCTGGTCATGGTACATGGCCACAAAATGGTGATACTCTTTTCGCATAGTTTTGCTAAAAGCGGTGTCGGGGACCATGGGACCTGCAAAGATCTCTTCTTGCAGTTTTTTGTTCGCCTCTTTTATCGCCTTAGAAATATATTTTTCCTCTTTTCCCAACACACCGCCGTCACCCGCATGCGGATTTAGCCCCAGTACGGCGATCTTTTTGCCCTTTATGTTGGGTGCGAGTGCTAACAAAAACTCTCTGAGTTCTTTTGTCTTGATCTTTGAGGCGACCTTTTTCAGGGGAATATGCTCGGTAAACAGAGCGACATAGAGCTTATCGCAGCCGAGCATCATGATGGCTTCTTGTTTAAAGTGCTCACGGAGCATGTCGGTATGCCCCTTGTGTTCTATGCCCGCCTTGTGCCAGGCCTCTTTGTGGATAGGCAGGGTGACCACGGCGTCGGCGATCTTCTTTTCGCAAAGTTCTATCGCCTTGAGAAAAGAGGTGTAGCTGTTGCGGCCGCTTTTTTTACTGATCTTTGAAGGCTCTATCTCGAAGTCGCCGCTGATGGGAAAGAGGGTCATCTGCTCGGGCCTTGTGATAGCAAGCTTTTTGCAGGCCTGTTCAAGCATCTTTTGTGAGATGCAGTAGATCGGCTTGGCCATCGTACAGAGCTCTTCATGCGAACGCAGCGCAATCTCGATGCCCACTCCGTTCAGGTCGCCAAGGCTGATGGCAATGGTGCTCTTTTTCATTTTAGAAGCTCTTTCATGTCACGTATCGCCTTTTCTAGGCCCGTAAAAACAGAGCGTGCGATGATGCTCTGGCCGATGTTGAGCTCTTTGATGACATTGATGTCGCGGATGGCCTCGACGTTTTGGTAGTTTAGCCCGTGTCCTGCCGCGACCAGAAGCCCCTTTTGGTGGGCAAAGTAGGCCACGTCTTTGATCTGCTCCAAAGAATCAGCGAGCATCTTTGTCAGTTCGCTTCGCGGGCGTTCAAACTCGACCAGGCTGTGGTGTGTCGTAGAGAGCGGGGTGTTGAGCATGGCATAGATATTGGCGTAGCGTCCCGTATGAAGCTCCACCATGTCGATATCGAGTTTGGAAGAAGCTTCGATGATGGCCTCGTCGGGGTCGATGAACAAGGAGACGGAAATGTCGTGTGCCTTGAGCTGAGCGACCGCTTTTTTGATCTTCTCCAGGTGGGAGATGACATCCAGGCCGCCCTCCGTCGTCACCTCTTCGCGTTTTTCCGGGACCAGGGTAGCGCGGTGGGGGCGGAGAGCGCAGATGATGCTGATGATTTCGGGGTCGATTGAGCACTCGAGATTGACAGGCAGGGCAGAGTTAAACATGATCTTTTGCGCGTCAAAATCATTGATATGGCGGCGGTCTTCGCGCAGATGGATAGTGATCTGGTCCGCGCCGGCGCGTTTGCAGATGCTCAGGGCATCAAGAGGATCGGGATCGTTGATCCGGCGGGCTTCTCTCAGGACGGCGATATGGTCGATGTTGACTCCCAGAGCCATTTTTGCGGTCGTATTCATAAAAATCCTTCAGGTAAAGTCTAATAAATCTTCGTGTATTATAGCCTATTGTCCTTCTTTGAAGTGCTGGCGGAATGTTTTGGCCCCGTCCTTGCTACTTTCTATGCTTTCGCTGATGCCCTTAAAGCTGAAGCGTATGCGGCTTTGCTCGATGGTCTGCATCTCTTTGATACGGTCAAGATTGATCAGGTAGGAGCGGTGCACACGTACAAAGGCGTGGCTTTCAAGGAGGCTCTGAAGTTCGGAGATCTTTTTGGGATAGTAGGAGAAGCCCTCTTTGCTGCGAAAGATGACCTCTGTCAGATCGGCTTTGATGTAAAAGATCTCTTCGGGACGGAGCAGGTAGTGCTCATCGCCTGCCTTGGAGATGAGTCGGAGATCTTTGGCCGGAGTGGTAGAGGTGACCCGCTCTATAGCACGCGCGAGGGCTTCGGCGGTGTAGGGTTTGAGCAGGTAGCCCAACGCGCCGACATCAAAGGCCTTGAGCGCGTAATTCTCATAGGCGCTTTGGTAGATGATGGCCATGGCGCTATGGCGGTAGCGCAGGGCGTAGCCCAGTTCGATCCCGTCCATATCGGACATGGAGATATCCAAAAAAGCGAGATCAAAATTTTTTGTTTCGGCCAGTTCAAGCGCTTCTACGCCGCTTTGAGCGGAGGTAATGGAGCTATAGCCCAGTGTGTTTAACAGACGCTCGAGCCGTGCAAGCGCAAGGGGTTCATCATCGACGATCAGCAGATTCACAGCACTCCTTCAAGGTGATAAGATAAAGCACGGGAAAAGCCTGTTCAAGGCGTACTTCGCCCTGACAGAGGTGTTTGAGGCGTTCTTGAAGATTGGCAAGGCCGATGCCGAAGCTTCTTGCCAAAACCGCCTTTCCGTTGTTGGCGACACGGATCTGTAAATGGGTCTTCTGACTGACCTCAACACGGATACGAAAAGGTTTTGGGCCACTTTTCATCCCGTGTTTGATCGCATTTTCAGCCAGGAGCTGGATGGAGAATTTCGGAAGAGGGCGCGAGAAAAGAGCGTTCTCGCAGTCGATCTCAAGGTCTATCTTCCCGCCAAAACGGATGTTCTCAAGATCGATGTAGGCGCGCACATTGTCCAGCTCTTCGCCCAGTGATATCAGCGCTCTCTCGCCCATCGTGTTGCGCAAAAAAGCGGAGATCTTTACGAGGGCTTCTTCGGCTTTGTGGGGGTCTTGGTGGATCAGTTCGGCCAGAGAGTTGAGCGCGTTGAAGAGAAAGTGCGGATTGAGCTGGGTCTCCAGCGAACGCAGACGGCTTTGGGTAAAGAGCTGTTCGTTCTTCTCCTTTTCATTGCGCGCCTTGACAAAACGGTAGATAAGCGCGCCCACAAGGTAGCTCAGTACACCGATAATGGCCGCACTTTGCAGCGGATAAGACTCAAACTGCGCAATCAGCATTATCGGAGCGGAGCGCAGAATAAAATAACTGCTCAAGGCGGCCAAAAATCCCGACAAGAAAGAGAAGAGCGCGGCGACGGCATCCCATAATACCTTCGGCACAGAGGGCAGAAGGTAGCGGTTCATGGAGCTGATGAAAACAAAGGAGTAGAGGGTGATAAAAAAGCCTAAGGTCAGGCCGAAAAGCGCTCCGTCCATCCAGGCAAGCCCGAGAAGGAAGTAGCCCAGAAGCGAGAGCGAGGCCGAAAACAAAACCCCCACGAGCAGGACGCTCAGCCAGTCGAAAAGGGTGATACGCAGTTCGCTAGGCGTCATTGAGCAGCCTTGAGAGGTTCATCGCCCCCATCACGACTCCCGGCCACCCCTGCGCGGCGTAGGCCGTGTCGCCGACTTGGTAAAAGCCGGCTATAGGGGTGTCGTTGGAGGGAAGAAAGGGCAGAAGATTGTCGGTGTTCAAGGCGTTTCCTCCGAGTTGTGTGCGGTTGAGATAGCGGCCAAAGGTGTGCGGTGTCGCTGAAAAAGCATCGACGATATCGTCAAAATCGATGCACAGTGTATCACAAATCCATGTCTTCAGCAACTCTTGAAGGCTCTTTTTCTGGGCTTTGTACGCAAAGGGTTCCAGCGCAGACCAAAAACGGGTGTCGGTGTGGATGGAAGCAGTTATGCTGTAGTGCCCATCGGCCGACATCTGCGTGTCGGCCGGGTCGCTGAAGGAGACAAAAAGCGCCTTGGAGAGGGTGTAGGGAAGCTTCTCTTTGGCAATGAGCTGATAGTGGTGATGAAAGCTTTTGTGTGATCGTAGACGCAGGTAGAGGACAAAGGCGCTCTGGTGGTTATTGCGCTTTTCGTAGCGTTTGTAGTACGAAGTGATCTGCTTGTCCTCAAACCACTGTTTGCTCTCGTAATGCGAGGTGCCCATGATAATGTTTTCAGCCTCGATGATCTCTTTTGCGGTGTGCAGCAGGTAGCGGTCTTTACGCCGTTCTACCTTGTTTACTTCGCAGCTGCTGCGCCGGTCTTTGAGCTTGGAAGTGAGGGTGTCGCAGACGTTTCCCATCCCGCCCAGGGGGTAGTGGGTCTGCTTGAAGGTATAGCCCAGCGCGAGCGCGGCGGTAAAAAAGTTGACCTTTTCGCTTGAGTCCTGGGCCACTATCATGATCTGCGCATCCAAAAAGTCGCGATATTCGGGCGTGACATCCTTGTAAAACTCCTCGATAAAGGCGCGGGCATTTCCATGCAGATAGGGCCAGAACTTCTTCAGAAGTGGCGAGAACGAGAAGAGGGAGATGACTTTTTTAAGCACAGAGGCATTGGAGTAGTAGGGCATTTGCATGGTATAGAAAGCCTCGCAAATGCTCTGGACAAGATGCCAAAACTCGCTGTGCCCTGGGTGGGGATGGGCCTGCTGAAGTTCACTGAGGAAATGTTCGATCTCGCTATAGCGCGCAATCTGCTTTCGACCCTGGATGATGACGATGCCGGGATCTGTCGGGATGAGCCTGGGCCGTACGCCGACCTTATCAAAAAGTGCTTTGACTACTCCGTCTTCGTGGCAGCCCGAAATGGTCGTCGCACCTGTGTTATAGCGGTGAGTGCGGTGGCTAAAAGTAGAAGCGCATCCGCCAAGATAGGGCTCTTTTTCCAGCAAAACGACGTTGTGCCCCTGAACGTTGAGCAGGGCAGCCGTTGCGCATCCGCCGATGCCACCGCCGATTATGGCAAACTCTTTCACAGCCGCTGCACTGCCGAGGCGGTGTCCATGCTCAGATAAAGGTCTTCAAGGGCATCGATGAAGAAGGGATGGGCATTGGGCGCAAGGGCGACACGGTACTCCTCGAAGCCCAGTTCATCGGCCTTCTCGCGGTATTCGATATCAAGCTCGCACTCCGTCTCGGAGTTGTCAACGGTAAAGGCGATGGGGTAGATGATGACCTTTTTTTTGCTCAAGCTGGCCAGTTTGTCTTCGAGATATGGACGTATCCACTCCATGGGCCCCAGCCGCGACTGGTAGGCCAGATGGGTCTTGTGAAAAAAGATTCCCGCCGCATTGAGTGCACGCCGTGCATAGTAGAGGTTTGCACGGATGTGGCGTTGGTAGGGATCACCCTCTTCGATGATCTTTTTGGTCAGGCCATGGGCCGAGAAAACAAGCTCGAACTCCTCGGGATTATCTTCGCCAAGCGCCTCTTTTATACGCTCCACGATCGCGGCAATGTATGAAGGGTGGGAATAATAATGCTCAACACGCTTGAGTTTATGCGCAATCCCCAGGCGTTCAGCTTCCTCATAGAGTACGTCAAAGCTTGAGAGCGTGGTCGTGGATGAGAAGTGCGGATACATGGGAATGGCATAAATCTTATCATAATGCAACAAGCACGAAAGCACTTCTTCGGTGAAAGGTGGGGTGTAGCGCATCGCATAGTGCACGTCCGCGTCGATCCGCGCACTCAGCGCGTCGACGACACGGCGGGTATGCGCGCCTATAGGAGATTTTCCTCCGATGAGGCTGTAGTTGTATCGGGCCTGCTTTTGTCTAAAGCGGGTGATCAGCCAGGCGAGAACAGAGCGCAGCGGCTTGGGAAAAGGAAGGATGCGCTTGTCATTGAACATATTGTTCAAAAAAAGAGGGACCTCGCTGAGAGTGTTGGGCCCGCCCATATTGAGCAGGAGAAGGGCTTTTTTTGGCGCTGTGGCGGTTTTTGACATTTTTTATGCCCTCCTTAGTTTAAAAAAGCGGTTTTGAAGCGCTCGGGCTCGAGATCGGTGATGCCGATCTGGGTAAAAAACTCCAAGATAGGGAGTTCGCGGGCGTAGCTGGAGGCAAAATCCGCGTCAAAACAGCCCATCGTCGCATGCAGGACCTCATCCATCAAGGCAGAAGGCTCGCTCTTGGTGTGGGCGTAGTAGTCGTCCATCGCGGCCTGGGGCTCCTCGCGTATACATACGATCGCTTCGCGCACCGCAGAAAGGAAATTTTCGCAGGCTTGGGTGTTAGCATGGTAGAAGGGCTTGTTGACGAAAATATCCAGGGCGCTAAAGTTGGCAAACCCTGCGTTTTCGGCGTCAAGGTAGAGTACATCCATCCCCAGATGCTGGGCCTCTATTCCCTCGAAGTTGTAAAAATATAGCCATCCCGCGTCCGCTCCCTCGCGCATATGGCGTAGATGCTCAAAGCCATTGGCTTCAAAGCGCACCTGTTCGCGCAGCACCTCGAAGCCTTGTTTTGCGTAGTAGCGGCGGATGATCTCAAAACCGATGGCATTGGTCTTATCGTTACAGACGGGCGTTGTGACGGTGATGCTTTGGCCATTGACCAGCTTCTCGTAAGAGGAGCGTTTGAGCAGAACACCCCCTTTGGTCTCAAAAAAGGTTCCCAGAGAGAGCAGCTTTTCGTCAAACTGCTCGATCAGGTGCAGGGGCTCGTTCGTCGCAAGGGCGATATTGCCGCAGAGAAGTTCGCCCAGGCCGTCGTAGTGCGCATCAGGTTCGATAAGATCAAAGCTGATGTCATACTTCTTAAAGATCCCTCTTTTTTGGGCAACGATAAAGGGGAGGTGGTCGGGGTTCAAAAACCATTCGATGGCAAGCT
This sequence comes from Campylobacterales bacterium, assembly GCA_014859655.1. Classification (GTDB taxonomy): domain Bacteria; phylum Campylobacterota; class Campylobacteria; order Campylobacterales; family Sulfurimonadaceae. The sequence continues at coordinate 8,323 of JACUTT010000029.1, read as the reverse complement.
GGAGTCTCATAGCTTCATTCCTTGTTTAAGTTGGGTGACATTGTGGGCTACATTTCCCTCAAAAATAGCGCTGACGAGGCTGATCATGTCGGGCCGGCAGGCGGCGACCTGATGGATGTTTGCGGCGTTTATCCCGCCTATGGCACAGATCGGGATGCGTAGTTGTTTTTTGGCCTCTTTTAAGACCTCAAGCGAAACCACTCCCGAATGCGGCTTGGTCGGCGAGGGAAAAAACGAGCCGAAGGCGACATAGTCCGCGTCTTCTTCCTGGGCCTTGAGCGCTTTTATCACACTGCCATAGCAGGAGACGCCGATGATACCTTTGGGAAAGAGTTCGCGCGCACGTTTGAGGGGTATGTCCTCTTTTCCGATGTGCAGGCCGTCCGCACCGATACGTTGGGCCAGCTCGGCTCTGTCGTCGATGATGAAGAGGGCGTTGTACTCGCGGCAAAGAGCCTGGAGGCCTCGGCATACGGGCTCTGCCTTTTCATCACTCACATTTTTGTTTCGGTACTGCACAATAGAAACACCCGCATGCAGCGCCTCTTGCACCTGTTGGAGTATGCTCGAATGCGGGGTGAGATGCTCGTCGGTGATGGCGTACAGACCCTTAAGCGACATCTTTGCCTCCTGCCTTGTGGTTGATGGGCCCTGCGCCGTGGCCGATGGAAGGGGCGTGGCGAAGTGCTCGGGCGATAAAGGCCTTGGAGCGCGCAATAGACGCTTCGAGCGTGTGACCCAGTGCCAGGTTCGCCGCAATCGCAGAGGAAAAAGAACATCCGGTGCCGTGGAGGTTCTGCGTCTCGATGAGCTCGGAGGCAAAGACCCTTTTTTGGTAGCCAAAATAGAGCAGATCGGCACTGATCTTTCCCGCAATGTGGTTTTTGATCAGAACCGGAGAGGGGTGCTTCAAGAGCTTCTGCAGCGAGTCGGTATCGCCGCTGCTATAGCCGAAAAGACGGTGTGCCTCGTGGAGATTAGGCGTGCTGAGCGTAACCTTTTTGGAGAGTTCGAAGAGTGCGTCTATGGCTTCGTCCTTGAGCAGGCTAGAGCCCGCTTTTGAGATGCAGACGGGATCAAGAACAATGGGAATATTCAAGGGCGCGATCAGTTCGGAGACGGCGCGGATGATCTCGCTGTCATAAAGCATCCCGATCTTGATCGCGGCGACCTCAAAATCGTCCAGAACACTTTGGATCTGCGCGATGACAAAGCTGCTGGGCAGGGCAAAGAGCGAATCTACTCCCTGTGTGTTCTGCGCGGTCAAGACGGTGATGGCCGAGGTTCCGAAAACGCCAAAGGCTTCAAAGCTCTTCAGGTCAGCCTGGATGCCTGCACCGCCGCTGCTGTCCGATCCGGCGATAGTAAGTACGACTTTCATCTCTTCTCCTTCAAATAGCTGTACTATTGTAGAAAAAGAGGAGATGTGTTCGTAGCGTTTTTGTGTCGGTTGATATTTTTGCCTCGCTGAAAGAGATGAAATGCGCGTTTTAGCATATGAGCAGGGAGAATGAAGCTGTTTTAAGTTGAGAACAAACTTGCCTTTACTATTATATAGAAATCATAAATTTAATTTTAAGTGATGCTGCCATGAAACTTACTTCTTTACTCTTTGGTATTGCGCTCGCCCTTGCTGTTGTGGCCTGGATAATCTTTTTACCCTCTGCTCAGCCTCTCGCACCAGTACAGTATAGTAGTCCAAAAGAAGAAACAGTGGTGTTGCGTTTTGGGCACAATACACCGACGCAAAGTGCGCTGCATCAGGCGGCTCTGCGTTTTGCCGACGAGATCAAAGTCAAAAGTCAGGGAAGGGTTGAGATACAGATCTTTCCTGCACAAGAACTTGGAAACGACCATCAAATGGTGGAGATGGCCAGAAACGGCGAGCTGGACATCATCTTGACACCGACGGCAAAGATGAGTGTTCCTGTGCCTTCTATGCAGTACGCCGATCTTCCTTTTTTCTTCCCCTCGCGTGAAGACGTCTATGCCATGCTTGACGGCGAACCGGGGCGGATGCTGCTGGAGGACCTGCGCACGATCGGTCTTGTCGGCGTGACATTTTGGGAAAACGGTTTTAAACATTTCACGGGAAATGTGCCCTTTCTTTCTCCTGATGACTTTGAGGGAAAAAAGATTCGTGTCATGAAGAGCCGTATGATAATGGACCAGTTTGACTCTTTTGGTGCCGAAGCGATTGCCATTGATTTTTATTCAACGAAAAAAGCTCTCGCCGACAAGGTGGTTGACGGACAGGAAAACCCTCTGGTTGCGATTGTAAGTATGGGATTTCATGAGGTGCAGTCTGACCTGACCTTAAGCGAACACGCCTACCTGGGCTATGTCTTTTCGATCAGTGAAAAAGTCTTTGCCACACTGCCTCAAGACCTGCGGTTTATGCTGATAGAGAGTGCCAAAGAGGTCACGCCTTGGGAGCGCGAAGAGACACAGAAGCGCGAGCAGCAACTCATCGAGACCATAGAAGGTTCCGGCGTTTTTGTCCATAAGCTCAGTGAAGCCAACCGCCAGAAGTTTGCTGAAAAGACGGCCCATATTCCAAGAGAGTATGAAGAAGTGATCGGGGCTGACATCATCTCAAAAACGCAAGAGCTTCTGTTGCAAAAATACGGTCCTGATCCAAAAGAGAAAGCGCAGATCGTCATCGGCATCGATGCGGATCTGTCGATGGATGGCAAGACGGTCGGACTGGCTATTAAACGCGGGGTTGATCTGGCCGTCGATGAGATAAATGCCAAGGGCGGAGTGCTGGGCAAAAAACTGGTCGTACTGGCCAAGGATCACAGAGCCGTCTCAAGCATCGGAGTGCAAAACATCCAGGAGTTTGCGCGCAGAGAAGATCTTGTCGCCATCATAGGAGGTATTCACAGCGCTGTTATAGCCGATGAGATCGAGACGATCCAAGATAAAAAAACTCCCTATCTCGTTCCCTGGGCCGCCACCGCAGAGATCATTGAAAACGGCCATAAAGAGAACTACCTCTTTCGGGTATCTGCGAATGACAGATATGCTTCTGTGTATATAGCAGACTTTGCTCTGAAGCATTACAAGTATCCCGCCATCATCGTAGAGAACTCGATCTGGGGCAGAAAAAACCTGGAGCGTATGACAAAACATCTGCGCGAAAAAGGCGTTTACAATGCGGCCGCGATCGTCTTTAACCGCGGGCAGAATAGTTTTCAAAAAGAGCTGGCACAGATAAGAGCTTCGGGTGCCGATTCGATCATCATGGTCGCCAACTCCAACGAGGCCTCTCTTATCGTTCAAGAAGATGCAAGACAAAGCTCCGTGCTGCCTGTCATAGCGCACTGGGGTGTCATGGGAGGAACTTTTTTTCAGGAGAATGAAAAGTTGGTGAAAAGTATCGACTTTTATTTTCTTCAAACCTTCTCTTTTTCTCAAAAAAACACGCCGCATAGCCAGCAGCTCGCCAGTGCTTACCTTAAAAGATACGACAAGAGAGATATTAATGAGATCAATGCTGCCCCGGGAGTTGCGCAAGCGCATGACCTGGTCCATCTTTTGGTCCTGGCCATCGAAAAAGCCCAGTCGACGGATCGCAAAGAAGTGAAAGAGGCCCTTGAGAATCTGCCCTCATATAAGGGAGTGATAAAAGAGTATTCCCCGGCATTTACGCCTGATCGTCATGATGCATTGGGAAAAGAGAGTTTTCATATGGCGACAGTAGACTCAGACGGCAAGATTATTGCTGTGTACAGATAGTATGGAGCAGGAAGAGTATGTTTAGCGATATCTTTAATACACAAAGCATTAAAAGAAAGGTTGTCTTTCAGGTAACAGGACAGGTGGTCAGCGCCCTTGTGCTCATCATCTCAATGGTCGTTTTTCTGGTGAATGAGCAGCTGAGCCGGCAAACAGAAGCACTCCTGGCGAACACGGCCAAGGCGCTGCATGAAAGACTTGAACAGCGTGTCCGCTACCTCGTGGACAACACCGTTTTACTCACAACCAACGGATTGATGGTCAATGCATTGACCGACAGCATCGGAAGGAAAAAATATCTTCCCCCTTTGGTAGAGAACTTCATGGAGGGGAAGGATGTTGTCTTTTTGGATATTGTAGATTACGCAGGCAAGCCTATCTTTCAGACGCAAGAAAATACGCCCCTCTACAATGAGTCTTCCCACTTGCGAGCCGCCTTGGCCCTGAACCAGGTTACCGTCTATATCCAGGAAAAAGACAAACAGCTGGTCGTTATCAGTCCTATCGAGTACTATTCGACAACACAGGGCGCTGCTATTGTTGTTTTTGATATGGCCGCCATAGCACAGCGTAACCACCCCGCAAGTGAGACGACCTATATGAAGCTTATCAAAGACGACAAGAGTATCTTTTCGCACAGGTATGCGTCTAAAATTAATTACCGTTCGTATCGGCATGAGGCAGATGAGACGATGCCGATGTTTAAAAAACTGGGGATTGTTTTGGAGATCGGTCTGCCCGAAGCCTTGTACAGTGCTCCCATCAAAGACACGATTATCAAGCTGCTGCTTTTGGGTCTGGCATTTATTGTGATCAGCGTGTATGTCTCCGCCCGAACAGCGAACAAGATCACACAGCCTATTCTTGAGCTCTATCGACGGGTAAAGGCTTCGAGTTATGGAAGAGAAGTGCTTTGCAGCCCTCTTGGAAGCCATGACGAGCTTGAAGACCTGGCGAAGGCCTTTGACGAGCGTACCTACATGCTGCAGCATCAGGCCGAACACGATTCGCTCACCAACCTGCCCAACCGAATACTCTTTGTCGACCGTCTGGAACAGGCCATCAAGGCTGCGCAACGCAATGATGAGAAGCTGGCCGTGCTCGTTATCGACCTGGACCGGTTTAAGGAGCTCAACGACTCTTTTGGCCATGATTTTGGGGACGAGCTTCTTAAAATAGTGGCGGAGTATATGGGAAATACCCTGCGTGAAGGCGACTCCATAGCCCGTCTGGGCGGAGATGAATTCGCGATTTTGCTTGACCATATCCAGAGTGAGAACACCATCATCGACATTGTTCAAAAAGTGATGAACATCTATAAGGAGTCTTTCAGCCTGCGCCACCAAGAGTTCTTTGTGACCTGCAGCATAGGTATTGCCGTTTATCCGCTAAATGGACAGAATCCCGAAGAGATGCTGAAAAATGCTGACTCCGCCATGTACAAATCCAAAGACGAGGGGCGAAACACCTATCAGTTCTATATCGACGATATGACGCAAAAGGCTTATGAACGCATCACGATGGAGACCCAGCTGCGCCAGGCGATCAAAAACGGGGAGTTTGAAGTCTTTTATCAGCCCCAGGTCGATATGCGCGAAAATACGATCACAGGGATGGAAGCGCTGATACGCTGGCGCCATCCGCAGACGGGGCTGGTTCCTCCGGACAAGTTCATCCCTCTGGCCGAAGAGACAGGTCTTATTGTCGAGATCGACCGCTGGGTCATGCAAAATGCCCTGCAGCAATACATGAAATGGAAAAAAGCGGGACTCAACCCGGGCATCTTGTCGCTCAACCTCTCAATGGTGCAGCTCAACCACAAAGACTTCATCGATGCGGTAAAAATTGCCATCTTCGACACCAAGATCTCCCCGGCACACTTGATGTTCGAGGTGACGGAGACGCAGATCATGAAAAACCCGGAGCAGGCAATTGTCATGCTAAAAGAGCTCAAAGAACTCGGTGTGGGCCTTGCTATCGATGATTTTGGAACTGGCCACTCCTCCTTGTCCTATCTCAAACGTCTGCCGATCGACAAGATCAAGATCGACCAGTCCTTCATCCGGGACATCCCCGAAGACAGTGACGACATGGAGCTTACCCATGCGATCATCTCTATGTCGCGAAGTCTGAAGCGAAAGGTCATCGCCGAAGGGGTAGAGACGATCGAGCAGGCCCGGTTCTTGCAGGAGCATGAGTGTTTTGAGGCCCAGGGCTACTTCTACTACAAGCCGCAGGATGCACCGAGTATTACCGCGATATTGAATGCGCAAGGAGTCCAGAAGTGAAAATACGGGTTTATTGTGATGACATTTTTTGCATCCAAAGAGCTCAAAAACATCTGTCTTAAGGGATTAGTAGAGATTTTCACTCTTGTCTAAAATTGATAATTTCCTGAAAATAGACAAGTTTTTAGACAAGATAAGCATGCATGAAATTCAACTAGTATAGTTGCTAATTTCTCGTGTAGCTTGTGCATATGTTTTAGATTAATTTAAGATTAGCAGTTTGTTGTGACAATGTTATCTTTTTACATGGTCAATCGAAATAACATAGATTAACTGTGCAATATTGACATCTTTTCTCTGAATAAAAGATACTTTCGCAGTTTGGCAAGTTATGCAGTTTTGTATTACTAATCTTTGTGTACTTATTTATGTATTGTATTACATATTAATTTTAGATATAATAGTTATACTATGCAATAAAGGATGAGTATGCTTGAAGAACTATTTATAAGAAGCCGAGATTTTATTACTATAAACAATCAAGATTATCAAAGATATTTTATAAAAACAAAAAACTTAGAGCATAGGCTCTCTATCATTATTGGTCCAAGAGGAATCGGTAAAACAACTACTATCGCACAGTACATAACAAAAAATTACAAAGATAACGAAGCTTTGTATGTAAACCTTGATGATATACAAATTTTCTCAAAATTTACAATGACGCAGATTGCCGAAGAGTTTGTTCTAAATGGTGGAAAGCTTTTGTGCTTTGATGAGATACATAAATATGAAAGTTGGTCTGCCGAACTTAAAAATATTTATGACAGGTTCGATAAATTAAAAATTATTGCAACTGGTAGTTCAGCACTTCAGATTAACAAAGGAAGTCATGACCTAAGTAGAAGAGCAGTTGTGTATAACATGGTTGGTATGAGCTTTAGAGAGTTTTTAGAGCTTCATCATGGATTTGTATTTGAGAATTATAGTTTGGAAGAAATTGTAACAAATCATATAGAGATAGCTACAAATATCAAGAATACAATTGAGCTACAAGATAAAAAAATCATTCCACTTTTTAAAGATTATCTTAAATTTGGTTATTATCCTTACTGTCTTTCAGTGCCAAATGAGATTCTGTTTTTTCAAACACTGCAACAAAACATCAATGTATCAATAGAAAGTGATTTACTAAATGTTTATCCAAAGCTCAATGGAAATAGCATAAAAAAAATAAAAATGCTTCTATCTGTTATTATTAAGAGTGTACCGTTTGAGCCAAATATGAGTAATATTAAAAAAGCAGCTCAAATTACTGATGATAGAACACTAAAAGAGTATCTTGCGAAACTTGATGATGCAGGACTTGTAAAACTTCTTATGCAAAATTCACTTGCTATGAAAAACTTTGATAAGCCAGAAAAAATCTATTTAGCCAACACTAATCTCATGTACACAAAAGAATCAAATACTGGCAACTTACGAGAAACATTTTTTGTAAATCAACTTGATAACTACTATAAAAATAAGCCTTCTCTTAATGACGATGGAGTCTTTGCTAGTAATGTGGGTGATTTTTACGCTCAAGAAAAATATACTTTTGAAGTTGGTGGTAAAAGCAAAAGCTTTGAGCAGATAAAAGATATGCCAAATTCTTTTGTAGCTAGTGATAGCATTGAAGTTGGATTTGGTAATAAAATACCTCTATGGCTATTTGGATTTTTATATTAGAAGCGGATGATATGACACTTCAAGAACTCTATCACAAACTGCAATTTCTAGAATCTCAAAGAGTACAACTTGAAAATGAGATTCTCCAAATAAAAAAGCAAATAGAACAACATGCACCTTTTATAAAAGAGCAGAAAATTGAACTTTTTAAATCACTTTTTATAGGTAGAAGTGATGTGTTTGCAAAATATTGGGTTAGCCGTGATGGACTGAAAAAAGGGAGCATTATAGTTTCAATCATACTCAAAATTTATACTAAATTTAGGGCACCTCTAAAAACCCCAACTGCCTATTTTACACTCACGATGTAATAGGAGTAAACTTTGATAAGATTTTAAGGAAAAGTGGGGTTAAAGATAGACCATTGTATAATTTGAGACATACTTTTGCATCTCAACTTATTAGTAAAGGTGCGGATATTACTTGGGTTTCAAAAATGCTAGGTCATAAAGATGTTGCAATTACATTAAAAATATATACTAAATTTATCCAAGAAGATGATGAAGCAAGACTTAAGAAAATAGCTAAAATAGACAAGCTTATGGTTAAGTTTGAAAATGATGATAATGAAAACATCGATAAACAGGGGTTTATAGAGTGCAAATAAGAGTTTATTATGAAGA
>JACUTT010000028.1 GCA_014859655.1 Campylobacterales bacterium | reverse complement strand
AAGGGTCGCCTTGATTGTGAACATCTCTCTATCGCTGAAGGCAGCTGGGGTTTTTAGAGGTGCCCCATAATCACAAATAAATCTCGTCATACTTATAAAATATAATTATATAAGATTTAATAATGAGGATCGGCTGGAAAATAGGAGTGAATCATGCCCTAGAGCGTGTGGTGCGGCAGGCAGAGCAGATTTTACTCTGTCTTGACCGTTACAAATCGCGAGGAGGTTGGTCTTACAATGGAGATGGGGTATTCGATCTGATTGTCTATCATCTCCTGCGGATACTCTCTATGCGCCGAGGTGATAAGGTGGTAGAAGTAGTCGGCACCTATCATTGTCGCGTAGTTGATCCAGTCGTAAACGATATTGTTCTGCAAAAGGGCATTTGACTCTATCATGATGTTGTTGTGGTAGTTGATCGAGTTGGCTATGAGCATATGCTCTCTGTCTTTTTCCTGCGTCAAGAGCAGCAATTCAGGGTTGTAGTTGATCTGTGTAGAGAGTATGTTCGAACTGTTGACATCGTAGAGCGTCAGCTGAGACATAATCATGGCACTTTTGACTACAGGTGTGTTCAGCAGAAAGGAGCCCTCTTGTATCTTTGCGTTGTTATCGAGCAGGTTTTGCAGGTTTGAAGTATTCTTGGCAATGGGAAAAGAGTAGAACTTCGGCGCAGCCGCATATTCCGGATCATAAGTCTCTTTCTCATCAAAAGAGAGAACTTTTCCTTCATCATCTGTCAGCAGAAGGCGGTTTTTTGTGATATTTTCTTCAAAGGCGTAGAGGTATTCATCTTTCGTGATCTGCATGAGCTTCTTTCCTAGCGCGTTTTCATCATACAAGACGGTCAGCGGCGTGCTGGAGTAAGGCATCAGGCTGGCGAGCTGTTTTTGATAGTTGATCCCGCCGTAATAGATGTATTCAGAAGAGACATTGAGATCATCTTTTTGGATCGTCGGAAAATAGATATGCATAGGAAGGTCCAGCGAGGCAACATTTTGCGCCCCCGTGAGTGTCAAAGGTGCGATGACATAGTGAAAATCATCGTTTTCAATCTTTTGCAGTACGCGTTCAAGCTCTTCAAGCCCTTCGGATTCGGCATGGTAAGTCTTGAGCTCAAAGGCGCGGTTCTTGGTCAGATAGTAGGCAAAAGCGGCATTCGTCGTTGAGTAGGCATAGCGCCCGATGACCCGGTAGGGAAGCAGCATTGCGATCTTTAACTCAGTGTACTGGCGCATCCGCTCTACATTGAAAAGCGCCGTTGTGATCAGAAGGATGTCATTGAGCGCGGGGTCGTCTATCTTGTCTTTGGCGTGGGCTAAAAAACTGAAAAAACGTTCATCTGCTATGAGCTGGTGTAAACAGGTGTTGTCACACTCTTGGATATCGGTATTGAGTACATAGGTCTTGGGCAGAGGCACGGAAGAGATTAAAAAACTCTGTGCCTGAAGCAGCACAACAGCAAGAAAAAGAAGCAGAAGATGTTTCATTTACAGTAATCCTTTGATAGTGATCAGGTCGCCCATTGTACACTTTTTTAGTGAAGGGTTGCGCAAGAGATGCGAGGGGTGGTAGATGGGCACGAGGAGCCTTTTTTCGTAGCTTATCTTTTCACCGCGTACATTTTCAAAGGCAGTCGCATCCTTGACAAGGCTGCTGTAGGCCAGTTCGCCGAGGGTGACAATGACCTTGGGGTTGATAAGCTCGATCTGTTTGAGCAGATAGGGTTTGCAGCTGGAGAGCTCAGAGTCGAGGAGTTTGTGGTTGTGAGAGGGACGGCATTTGAGAACATGGGTCAGGTAGACCTCGTTGATATTCAGGCCCAACACATTCTCTATCATCTTCTGCAGTGAGGCCCCGGAGTTTCCGCTGAAACTCTGCCCCGTCTCGTCCTCGCTCATCGAAGGAAAGGCGTCGATAAACATCACCTTGGCCTGAGGATTTCCAACCCCGCACATCACCCGCTGCCGCACCTTGCTGAGATCGCACAAATGGCACTGCGCCATCTGCTTGTGCAGGGCTGCAATACTCTCAGGAAGGTTCATAGAAAAGGGTTCTGGGTCGCTGTTGGCGCTGATGGGGTCGATATAAGAGAACCCGAGGGCCCTATAGCGGTACAGTGATTTAAGCAGAACAAGGTTTTGGTAAGACTTCAAAAACAATCCTAGATTTGGTTTCTTAGTGTATCCAAGTGTGCGTTAAATGCAACTAAAAAAAGGGATGAGTGGATGGGTAGATGGGCGCGCTTTGCTTATGAGGAAAAGTGAAAAAAACATAAGGGTTTGAAGTAAAAAAGTGGAGGGAAAATAGGGCGGAGCCCTATTTGCGGTGATTACTCAGTGACTTCAACTTCTTTTTCAGTTGATTCCCAGATACCGTGTTTAGTACAGTATGCCTGAGCAGTCAGTTTAAGTTTTTTTGTTGTTGGAACAATGTTGAATGTTACTGTTGCGTGAGATTTTACATTTCCAAGAGCACCTGGAGTGAAATCAGCACGGGCAAGAAGGGTCTCGCCGTTGAAAAGTGACATGTTGGCGATATAGTGGTCAAAATCATCCGGATGCGTGTATTCGTTACCCATTTTTACTGTGATAGCGAACATTTCGCCTGCTTTTGCAGTCTCTTCACAGTGAATAAATGGAGAGTGACGATCGATAAGATCTTTTTTAGCTTCGCGCTCTACGGTGTCGATATCAACATATTTGTTAATCTTTGGCATATGTGGCTCCTGTTTGAAATTGGGCGTATTCTATCGTGCTAAACTTTTAATTAAACATAACTTTTGCAAGTTAATTTTACTTTCATCTTAATTTAAAGGGAGTGGCAAAATATTTCCGGTTTTTTTAAAAGCCCTTTCAACATTAACTTGCTTTAACCCATCTTTGGATAAAATCGCAACCATTCTAAACAGAGAGACGACTCCTCTTGGGCGTCTCTATTAAACTATAAGGTTCCCTAGATGTTGCAACCGTTACTGATTGAAATTGGTGTTGAAGAACTTCCTGCTGTCCCCTTGTTAAAAGAACTGAACACTATTGAGAAAAAATGGGCAAAGGTGCTGGAGGAGAGGTCACTTCTGTGCGAGTTTGAGTTCTACTACACGCCGCGCCGTCTTGTGCTGTGGCACCGGGAGTTCTTGCGCGTTCAAAAAGATTCGGTTGAAGAGTTCTTCGGTGCGCCGGTAGCAATCGCCTTCGACAAGGACGCAAATCCGACGCAGGCCTGCGAAGGTTTTGCCCGCAAGTGTGGCGTGAGCGTCAATGAACTTTCCCGGCACATGAAAGAGGGCAAAGAGGTCCTCTACTATAAAAAAGAGATCCCGGGTCAGGAGAGCCGACTTCTGCTTGAGGCCATGATTAACGAGTTTATAGAGAGTCTCAACTTCGGCAAGTCGATGCGCTGGGGAAGCCTTGAAAAAAGTTTTATCCGTCCTATCCGCTGGCTCAATGTGATGATGGGCGACGAGCTGGTCGAGATGGAGCTTTTCGGCGTGCGCTCGGCCAAGCAGACCTTCGGGCACAGAATGTTCTCCTACGAGCCGCAGAAGATCGCGTCGATCAAAGCCTATTTTGAGTGTCTTGAGCAGTCGGCAGTTACCCTCTACCCGGAGGATCGCCGCAAGAAGATACTCGAAGGTTTTGCATCTATTGAAAAAATGCATGCTATCAGCATCGAGCGCGACGAGGAACTTCTGGATGAGATCGTTGCGATTACGGAGCATCCCAATGCTTTGCTTGGCAACTTTGACGAGGCCTTTTTGCGCCTTCCTCCGGAGGTGATTATCGCCTCAATGAAAGAGCATCAGCGCTATTTTCCTGTCTTCAAAGAGGGCAGGCTCACCAACAGCTTTGTCGTCGTCAGCAACGCCCTGACCGACGACTTTTCCAAGGTGATCGAAGGAAATGAAAAGGTCCTTCGTCCGCGTCTCTCCGACGGACTTTTCTTCTACGACAACGATCTCAAGCGGGGTCTGCGCAATGAGGGGCTTGAAAAAGTCACCTTTATGAATGGCCTGGGTTCTTTAAAAGAGAAGATAGAGCGGGAGAAGAAGATCGCCCTTAAACTCGCTGCCCTTTACGGCGCGGACGCTTCAAAGATAGAGCGTGCGGTGGAGCTTTCAAAAGCGGACCTGATGAGCGAAGTGGTTTTTGAATTTACCGACCTTCAGGGCTTGATGGGCTACTACTACGCCCTGGCGCAAAACGAAGATCAAGAGGTCGCTCTGGCGATAAAAGAGCAGTACCTTCCCAATGGCGAGGAGTCTGCACTGCCTTCAACAAAGGTAAGCGCAATAGTAGCGATGGCGAGTAAACTCGACACCCTGATCGGTCTTTTCAGCATCAACCAGATCCCGACCGGTTCGCGCGATCCTTTTGCGCTTAGACGCGCGGTCAACGGGATCTTCCGTATCGTCAATGCCTATAAGTTCAGCTTTGACATTGCCTCTGTTGAAACACTCTTTGCACAGGAGTACAGCAGTTTTGACTATGTACCGCTGCAGGAGTTTATTCTCGAGCGCATCTACCAGTTCTACAAGGTTAACCCTTCCATCATCAAGGCGGTAATTGCCGCGGGCGACCTCGACATCGTTGTTATGGACGCCAAGATTAAGGCCCTGAATGAGATTGCGAGTTCAGAGCGCTTCTCCGAGCGTTTCTCGACCTTCAAGCGCGTTGCCAATATCACCAAAGATGTCGACATCGAAGGCGAACTGAGCATAGACGAGACGCTGTTCGAGCTGGAGGCGGAAAAAGAGCTCTATGCCGCCTGCAAAGCAGTAGAAGCAAAGCAGTACGCAAGCTATGAGGAGCATCTCGACGCGCTTTTCTCGCTCAAGCCGACACTCGATCTCTTCTTTGACAAGGTGATGGTAAACGCGGAGGATGAGAAACTGAGAGTTAACCGTAAAAATCTTGTATCCTCCGTCTATAAAAGCTTTAAGTCCATTGCGGATATTAAAGAGATCTCGATCTAGGTCCGGTGTGAAGACTTACGATATCTTCATCATCGGCGCCGGCATCAACGGTGCTGCCTTGGCCTATGAGCTCTCGCAGCGCGGCCAAAAGGTCCTTGTCTTTGAACAAGAGGAGATCGCCAGCGGCGGAAGCGGCGCGGCGGGTGCATTCATCAATCCGAAGATTTCAAAATCGGGTCCGCTCAAAGAGCTGATCGAAAATGCCTACCGTTACTCCATCGATTTTTACACGCATAAATTCTCCCAGTTCACAACAGCCGCGCCGCTTCTGCATATTGCCAAAAGCGACGAAGAGAACCAGAAGGTTGACTACTTCAAAGAACACACCTCTTTGAAGACTTCCACCCCGTCTAAAGAGAGAACTGCGCTTCTCACTCCTTACGCGAGCTCTTTCAGCTCTGTGTTTTTGGAAGAGTCTGCCGTTGTCGAAGCAAAAGAGGTGTGCCAGGCTATGCTAGAGGGCGTGGAATACCGCCAGATGAAGGTGGAAAAACCGCTCTATCATGAGGGCATGTGGCAAATAGCCGAGGCAAAAGCAAAAAAGATGGTGCTCTGCACGGGCGCTTTTGAGGAGATATTCAAAGAGCCCTATATCAAACTGCGCCGCATCTTCGGACAGCGCTGCGAGATAAAGAGTTCGACTTTTATGCCTTGTACCATCCACCATACGGTCTCGGTCTCGGCGACGAAAAGAAGCGGCTCTATCTCGGTGGGAGCGAGCCACTATCTGAGTGAAGCGGACCTTCCCTCTGAGGAAGAGGGCTCACAGGAGCTGTTGAGGCTTGCACGCTTGAGTGTCAGGCTAGAAGAGGTGCAGATCACGCAGAGCTATAGCGGGATGCGCTCAGGCTCCAACGACTACCTGCCTATCCTTGGCCCTTTGATGCCAAGCGAAGACCCGCTTTCGAGCTGCTATAGCGGGTGCTACATGATCAACGGAGCAGGGGGATACGGCTTTGTTCTGGCCCCTTATCTAGCAAATCTGATGACAAAACATCTCCTCGACGTACAGCCGCTTCCAGAATTTCTAAAGCCCCAGCGTTTTTATGCGCGCTGGGCGAAAAAAGAGGCAAGAAGCGTATGACGACTTTCATTGTTTTTGTGGGCATGGTGCTGTTTATCTATGCGGCGGTGATGCTCTTTGTCTTCGTGTTTCAAAACACGCTCTTCTTCTCGCCGACCTATTACCGCAATGATGAGCGGTTTCTCGAACTTGAAGAGTTTTTGACCCCGCTCCTGCTCCCCAGTACTGATGAGACGCTGCTGGAGGGGATTTTGTATGAGCCGCACCTGCCTTCACAAAAGATCATCCTCTATTTCGGAGGTATGCAGCAAGACAGCGTCGCTTTGGCGGAGAAATTTGCCCACCACTACCCGAACATGCCTTTTGTGAGCTACAACTACAGAGGCTACGGAAAAAGCGGGGGAAAACCGAGCCAGAAGAGGCTTTTTGAAGACGCGGTGAATATCTATGACGACCTTGTTCTACGCTATGCTTACAGACCCGAAGATATCATTCTGATGGGCTACTCGCTTGGTAGCGGTATTGCCTCTTTTTTGGCCTCGCAGCGCCAGGTGAAAGAGGTTCTGTTGATAGCGCCCTACGATTCGGTCTACGAAGTCATTAGAAAACGCTATCCTTTCAGCGGGATACACTGGGTCTTGAAGCAGCGCTTTCCTTCGGTGGATTTTGTCCCGCAGATCGATGTGCCGGTGCATATCTATGCGGCGAGCGATGACAGGGTAGTTAATGTTAAACATGCTAAAATGCTAAAAAGTCATATCAACAATCTGGCTGGTTTTTATGAGTATGGAGGTGTCGGACACAACGACATACTCTTTAATGACGATGTTGTAGAACATATCAAAAAGGTTTTGGACGCACAATGAGCACACAGTCAACACAGAACAAACAGAGTGAAAAAGAGGCAATAATACTACTTAATATGGGAGGCCCGAACAATCTCTTGGAAGTCGAACTCTTCTTGAAAAACATGTTTAGCGACCCCAATATCCTGACGATGAAGAGCTCCTTGCTTCGCAAGTTTGTGGGCACGATGATCACCTTTTTCAGGACAGAGTCCTCTCAGGAGATCTACCGGCAGATCGGGGGGAAATCTCCCATCGTTGGCTACACCGAAAAACTTGTCAGCGCCTTGCAAAATGCCCTGCCTGAGGTCTACATCGACTACGTTATGCGCTATACCCCGCCCTTTGCGCCCGAAGTGATAGAGAGACTCAAAGAAAAAAAGATAGAGAAGATCTTCCTAATACCCCTCTATCCGCAGTACTCGACAACAACGACGAAGTCTTCGCTGGAAGATTTTGAAGAGGCCTTCCGCGCATCAGGTCTGGATGCGGTGCTGCTTGAGAAGAAGCATTTTTATGAGCTTCCGCGCTATAATGATGCGGTTATCGAGCGTGTGGCAGAGGGGCTCGAAGGTGACAAGAGCGAGGAGTATCACCTCATTTTCTCCGCGCACGGCCTGCCGCAAAAGATCATAGACGCGGGCGATCCTTATCAGCGCCATGTCGAACGCCATGTGGAGCTTTTGAAAACCAAACTGCTTGAAAAAGGTCTGCACTTCAAACAGGTCTCTCTGGCCTACCAGTCCAAGGTCGGCCCCCTGAAATGGCTTGAACCCTCGCTTGAAACGATGCTCGACCATACACGCAACGAAAATGTGCTGATCTACCCGATAGCCTTTACGATCGACAACTCAGAGACCGAGTATGAACTGGTCATAGAGTATAAAGAGATCGCAGAAGAACTGGGCTTTAAAAAGTACAAGGTAGCACCCTGTGTCAATGACCACCCCTTCTTTGTCGAAGCCCTGGTAGAATTGTACAAAAAGATGAAGATGTCATGATCGCCATCTTTGATATGGATGGCACACTGCTGGACTCGGCGAAGGACATCACGATCTCCATCAATGCCGTGCGCAGGCGCAACCATAATCTGGATGAACTGAGCGAAGCCTTTGTGATCGAGGCCATAAATCGCGAAAAGCGCAATCTGGCAGAGCTTTTTTACGGCACAAGCATCTATGAAAATGCCGACCGGGACTGTTTTGAAGCGCACTACCATGAGCAGTGCGTGCAAAATGTCCGTCTTTACGAGGGGATAAGAGAGACTCTTTTTACCCTTCGCGACAGGCAGGTCCGCCTCTCCGTTGCCACGAATGCCCCGACAAAATTTGCGCAGAGGATGCTCTCTTCCTGCGGTGTGTCCGAAGTTTTTGACTTTATCATTGGGGCCGACAGCGTTTCCAAGCCAAAACCCGATAAGGAGATGCTTGAGCGCATCTTAAAGGGCTATGGCTACAGGCGGGGGCAGAAGGCGGTGATGATAGGCGACAACTCGAAGGATATGCAGGCCGCTAAAAGTGCCGGCATTGAAGGTGCCTTCGTGACCTGGGGCTTCAGTGCCAAAGGGGAGTATAACCGGATCTGGACCACGCCGGAAGAGATAGTGCGCTATTTTGAGTAAAAGCGCTCTCTTTCTCTTTTGTCTTGGCAGTTTTACGCTGCTCTTTGGCGCCGAGGATTATGCCCAAGCGGTCCGCTATTACGAAAAAAAAGCTTATGAAAAAGCCTTTCCGCTTATCTTGAAAGAGGCTCAAAAAGAAAACCGTGCAGCGCAGTACCGTCTGGCGCTGATGTATGAAAATGGCTACGGCATACAAGCCGATTCTGAGCAGGCCATGCAGTGGTACAAGCGTGCAGCTGCGCGTTTTGAATATATGCAGAGGGAGGCGAGAGAAGAGGAAAACGCCTCGGTGCTTTCGCACATCATCAAGCAGTTCGGAAACGACAGTATTCAGCGCGGAAACGAGTAGTCCTTGTCCCAGATGGATACGAGTACGCCGGAGACAAAAAAGTTGCTTAAGTCTATTATGAGCGACAGCTTTTTTGGACTTCAGCCCTATTCGACAAACTTTTTTCTGCCTGTCTCTTACGGATGGCAGAAGCCTCCGCGTACCTATGAGGCCATCGCACCCGATGAGGTGAGTACTTACCCTGGAGTCTCCAGCACGCATGATAAACGCACGGAGATAGAGTTTCAGTTCAGCCTGAAAAAACAGCTGAGTTATGACCTCTTCGGTTTTAACGAGTATATCAATGTCGCTTATACCCAAAAAGTTTGGTGGCAGCGCTACGCCCACTCCGGACCCTTTAGAGAGACCAACTATCTTCCGGATATATTTATCGCTCTGCCGACCTCTCGAAAGATAAGTGAAGCGGCAGGACTGAAAGGTGTGCAGTTGGGGTTTTTGCACGAGTCAAACGGACAGGAGGGATATCGTTCTCGCTCATGGAACCGAGTGTACGCGACAGGGATGTGGCAGTGGAAAAACCTTTTTGTGGCAATGCGTATCTGGTACCGCATACCCGAAGATAAGAAGTCGGCAGAGTATTATGCGGGGAGTCTGGGTGCTGAAGGCGCGAATGAAGAGGGCGATGACAATCCTGATATTCAGAACTATCTGGGATATGGCGATATCAAACTGGATTATCTTCACAAGAACAGCAAATTCGGTCTGCTGCTGCGCAACAATCTGCGCCGTGCCAGTGAGAACAAGGGTGCTGTGGAACTTAACTACTCGTATCCTTTTATGGACTCATCCAATACTTTTTGGTATATTAAGCTTTTCAAAGGCTATGGCGAGAGCTTGATCGACTACAACAGGAATGTTGCAAAAGCCGCCGTAGGACTTTCTTTTTCAAGAGGATTGTTTTAATGAAGATTACCACATCTTTTCTTGCCCTTGCCTTGACAGCTCTTGTCAGCGGCTGCGCATCGCAGCCGCTGCATCAAAACCGAAGCGGTTTTCTTGGTTCATATGCGTTTTCCGCGCAAGCGGTTTCGGATAGGACATACTATTTCGAAACACTGGAGGGTGCCGACCTGAGTGCCTATGAGAAGATCCTTGTCCCCGATATAAAGGTCCTTCCCAACACAAAGAGACAGTCGAGTCAAGAAAATATTTTGTATGAGCAGATCTCTTCGTATGCAAGTGCTGCGTATCGCCAGAACATCATAAAGAACAGTTCAAACTACACGCTGGTCGACGTTGCCCAGGTGGATACCATGATCATAGAGATCGCCCTCTCGATGGTAGAAGTCCATGATGACGATAAAGAGTGGGACAATTTGAGCGCTTTGGCCTTGAGTCTAAATCCTCAGACCTTTATGCGCTATCAAGAAGGCGATGCACGTCTTTTGGTGGAGGCACGCATCTCTGATGCGATCAGCGGAAAGGTTTTGGCGCGTTCTATGCGCATCGTGATGGAAGAGAAGGTCTCTTTGCACTCAGATAAGCTCCAGTTTCAGGACCTTCAGCCGGCCCTGGACCGATGGTTAAACGAAGCTATGATAAAACACTAAACTCCGATGCGCTATAAAACTCTGGGAAAGTGCCCTTACTGCGATGACGGGAAGATAGAGGTGCGCAAGATAGAAGTCGATGCCAAGCCGCTCAAGCTCTATGCCTGCTCAAACGCCCACTGGAAGTTTGAATTTGATATGTGCGAACTTGCAGATGACGCGACCTGTTCTTTTCGTATCTTTCAAAACCAGTTTTTACGCTGGAACAAAAAAGCCATCAGCGAGAACGAGATCAGGACTGTTTTGGCAGAGCAGCAGGTCAAGGTTAGACTCTACAGTGCCAGAGCCAAAAAAGAGTATTTTAAATGGGCCGTGCTGGACCAGGAGTATGGTCTTTCTATTGTTTGGGATGTGGATATAGACGAAGAGGAGAAAGAATAAGTATGAATGCAAACAAAGAGTTGCCGGAGAACCTAAAGGGCCTGATAGAGGCACTCTCAAAAGAGCAGGCCATTCCTATGGGAATGATGTCAGGGCTTCCTTTTTTGGCAGTGAAGACAGAAGATGAAGAGAGTGCAAAGGAGGGTGCGCTCTCTTGCGAGCTGAAAGCCTCGATCTTGAATATCGACTATGCGCAGGAGACTGTCGGGCTCTGCTTTGTGCAGCTTCGCTTAAACGGGCAGGACAATCTTATCTATACGGCGACCTATGACCTTAACAATGCCAAACAATATGAGGACTGCGATGCGCTGTTAAGTATGAAAAAATATGGTCTTTTTATTGCCACAGATGAAAAGCATGATTTTTTAGCCTTTGACACTAATTTTAAGGCGGAGTTCGATCCGCGCGCTGTCCTGCTTTACGCAAAAAATGAGTCCAGTGACTACGGCGGTGAACTCTTGGCAGAATTTTCCTACGCCATCCGTTCCCAAGCCGTCTCTGCGCGAAGCTTATGGGATTATCTAGATCTTTTGGCTCCGTATGACAAAGAGTGGTACGGGCGCATGAAGATGAGCAAAGCGTAGCGGTGGAAGTCTCAAAAAGTGTTCAGATCGAGTGGAACGAGGGCATTGATATTTATATGACGCATGCCAAAAGTTCTGATCCGCTTTTGGAGAGCTTTTTCAGCGTGAAGGAGTGGGTCTTTGTCCGCCATCTCTACTGTGCTCTCATACAAGAGAGCGGGTTTGACTATGCGGACAGAAGTGTGGAGTTCGAAGAAAAAAGCGTAATCCTTGCCGACTCTTTGGCTAGTATTAGGCTGGATAAGTCAGAGTTTATAGCCATGGCCGTGAACCTTTTTGATATTGTGATCGTCGGAGCGAATAACGACCACCACAGTGTACGATACGAGCCGTGGTGGCATGAGTTTACCGAGTCTGCCTACCAGCTTAGCCGTACAGCGCAGATATTATAGCCTCTCGTCCATAAGGGCAAGCGCGCGCTGATAATCCTCGGGCGTGTTGAGATTTAAAAGTGCATCCTC
The DNA here is from genome assembly GCA_014859655.1 of Campylobacterales bacterium. Taxonomy (GTDB): domain Bacteria; phylum Campylobacterota; class Campylobacteria; order Campylobacterales; family Sulfurimonadaceae. Next base: position 12,814 of record JACUTT010000028.1, on the reverse strand, counting down.
ATCTTCGATGTCGATATAGAAGACATTGGAATTTTCAAGCAGTTTTGTCAGTTTATGCTCGCCTTCGATAAGCATGTTGAACAAAGCCAGCTCCAGGGTACGCGAGTAGATTCCGCACATCGGATGGATGCCCCGAGGTGTCCGAACGATGATCGCATCATATGTCTGCGCATTGGGGACTTCCAAAAACTTCTGAATTATCTTCTCATCCACAAAGGGGGTGTCTACGCTGAGAACAAAAACAGCGTTTTCTGCCTTGAGCTGTTTGAAGACATTGGCAAAGCCTGCCGTCGGCGCCTCTGTCTCTTTGGCGATCACATCCTCGATGACGACCGCATCATAGCCGCCAAACTTGCTTGCGTCCTTGGCGGAGATATACACGCGCGCAAAGAGCTCTTCGAGCCGTTCGTACTGAAACTGTGCTAGTGTCTCTTTTCCGCCGAAGGGCAGAAGCGCCTTGTCCTCTCCCATGCGTGAGCTTTTTCCGCCGGCGAAGAGTATACAGGGAATGGTATAGAGTGCCATAGATCTCTCTTTTTTAGTGAAAGTATAGCCAACCCTGCTATAATAAAACTCAAAAGGCAGTTTATGTTAAACAAAACTTTAGGGTGCCCTTTGGTATTGCTCTTTCTTCTCGCCACCTCCTCATTGTATGCCGGTAGCAGTTCTCTGTTTCAAAAAAAGCAGGCAGAAGATCTTCATTATAACACGACGATACGCGCCTTTATGAAAGACAACAAGACGATCACCGAGTTGGTCAACAGAGCCTCTGCCTACGTTGTCTTTCCTGATGTGGGAAAGGGCGGAGCGATTCTTGGCGGGGCCTATGGAAAGGGGCGTGCATACCGCTACGGCAGATGGATAGGCGATGTTACGCTGACCCAGTTTACTATCGGACTGCAAGCAGGTGGCCAGGCCTACAGCGAGATCATTTTTTTTTAAAACAAAGCGTGCTTTTAAGCAGTTTGAGAAGGGAGGATTTGAAGAGAGCACACAATCTTCGCTGGTGCCTTTTTATTCGGGCTTTTCAGGTGATGTGAATTTTGACAAAGAGGTCTCGGTCTACACCTCGGCCAAGGGCGGCCTGATGCTTGAAGCCAGCACGGGTTTGCAGAAGTTCTCCTGCAGCTTACGCGAGTAGAAAGAGCTGCTTTGCCAGGCGACGGACTTTCCGCTTCCGCGTTTTCCGAATCACGCGGTAGCAGAACTTCATCAGCCGCTCCGCCTCGTCAAAGATTAAAATGGAGCCGCCATAGGCTTCGCTTAAAAATAGGACTGTCCCAGATAGAGCTCTCACAGAAGATTGTCCTATGCGCTTTTGTCGTTCTTGTCTATCTTATTTTGGGCGTGAATGATGGCTTCGCGGTAGTTTCCCTCAGCCTGCAGCCGGTCTTGTTCCATGAAACTTGTTTTTTGTGAGCAGGCAGTTAAACCGAGCAAACAGACACAAAAGGAAGTGTAAAAGGGTAGCGTTTTCATACAAACTCCTTGTCCAATGGCTATATTCTAGCATAATCTCGATATGATGATAAAGCAATTTTCACGATAGTAATATTATAAAATATGAACGGACGGCAGAGCTTTTGATACAAAAATATGAGATACTCAAATCGGTTTTTGGCCATGAGCGGTTCCGCTCTTTTCAAGAAGAGGCGGTCGATACGATACTGCGCCAAAAAGATCTGCTGATGATCCTGCCTACAGGCGGTGGAAAGTCCCTGTGCTACCAGCTCCCTTCTTTGATGATGCCTGGCGTGACGGTGGTGGTGTCGCCCCTGCTGGCCTTGATGCATGACCAGGTTTTGGCGCTGAAGGCCAACGGGATCAAGGCTGAGATGATCTCCTCCATGCAGACGAATGAAGAGCTTGACCTTGTGCGCTATATGCTGCTGAACAAGGAGCTGAAACTCCTTTATATCGCTCCCGAGCGTTTCTCCTCACCGCACTTTATGTCCCTCTTGAAACAGCTCTCTATCAACTTCTTTGTCATCGATGAGGCGCACTGTGTGAGTGAGTGGGGGCATGAGTTCAGAGAGGATTACCGAAAGCTTGACCTGTTGCGTGAGCATTTCCCCAAGGTTGGCATCGCGGCCTTTACTGCCACGGCTACGCCCAAGGTTCAGCATGACATCAGTCAGTCCCTGCGTTTAAACGCGCCGGTGGAGATAAGAGGAAAGATCTTCAGAGAAAACCTCCATATCAGCGTAGAGACCCGCATCAAAGACGGCAAAGAGCAGCTGCTTGAGTTTTTGAAGAACTTTAAAAACGAGAGCGGGATCATTTATGCCTTCTCTCGCAAGCAGACCGAGTCTTTGGCGGAGTTTCTTCAGAGCAAGGGAATTAAGGCAAAAGCCTTTCATGCCGGCCTGGCCAACAGCGTAAAGGAGGAGACCTTCCGGGCCTTTGTCCATGACGAGATTCAGGTCGTCGTGGCCACTATCGCCTTTGGCATGGGCATAGACAAGAGCAATATTCGTTTTGTCGTACACATGAGCCTGCCCAAGACCATTGAGAACTACTACCAGGAGATCGGCCGTGCGGGGCGTGACGGTCTTGACTCCGAGGTCCTGATGCTTTACAGCGGCTCGGACATGATGATGCAGCGTGAGTTTATCGAACAGCTCGAGGAGAGTCCCTACAAACACAATGCCTTTGACAAACTCGAGCAGGTGACGCGCTATGCCAACGCCGAAGAGTGCCGCCACCAGTATATCGCCCTGTATTTTGAAGATGAGCTTGAGGTGTGTAAAACCGTCTGTGACAACTGCGCCGCGCCTGCAAGTATCAAGGCGGACATTACGATAGATGCGCAAAAACTTCTTTCCAGCGTCTATCGGACGGGACAACGCTTCGGCCAGGCCTACATCGTTGATGTTCTGCGCGGCAGTACGGGACAGAAGATCACCGACAACGGTCACGACAAGCTCTCCGTCTACGGGATAGGCAAGGAGCTCTCGAAAGCCTACTGGGAGCGCATTATGGAGCGTCTGATGGAGATCGGTGCGCTCAAGCGGGGCGAGTTTCGTGCACTTATGATCGATGCACTTGGGATGAAGATCTTGAAGCAGGAGAGCCGGGTTGAGATCAAGCAGGAGCGGCTCAACCTCAAAACCAAAAAAGAGTATGTCTCGCATCATGAGGATGTGGCACTCAACGTCACGGCCTTCGAGAGTCTGCGTGCGCTGCGTGCGCAGATCGCCAAGGAAGAGGATAAGCCCGCCTATGTCGTCTTCGGCGACAAGACCCTCAAAGAGATGGCAAATGCGCTTCCGCAAAACAAAGAGGAGATGCTGCAACTGCACGGAATAGGCGAGGTGAAATATGAACGTTACGGCAAGGAGTTTCTGCAGCGTTGCATAGAGCTTAACAGCGGTAGCTAAGGCCCAAGATAGTATTATTACTAGAAAAAATAATAACTATAAGAATGGGAACAGGTTATGAAAAAAATTTTAATCCTGGGTGGTGGGTTCGCCGGCATTGATACTGCTATATATCTGCGTAAAAGCGGCTATGAGGTGACTCTGGTCAGTGACCGGGAATTTTTCTATATTTACCCGACGTCGATCTGGATACCCACGGGTAAGAGCGCTTTTGAAAAGAGCTGCATTGATCTCAAAGCACTTCAAAAAGCGCACGGCTTTGAGCTGGTGATAGATGGTGTGAGCGCTATAGCAGCACAGTCCAAGGAAGTGACACTCTTAAGCGGCAGGGTGATGCGAGGCTACGACTCTCTTGTGATTTCCATGGGCGCAGGGAAAATGAAACATACGGGTATCGAGAATACCCTCTCCATCTCCGGCGCTCCCGAAGATTCGCTCCTTATTCGTTCGCGCATAGAGGCTTTGCTAGAAAAGGGCTCGGGAAAGATCGCCTTTGGCTTTGGCGGCAACCCGCACGACACCAGTGCCGTGCGCGGCGGTCCCGCCTTTGAGCTGCTCTTCAATGTCGATGCGATGCTGAGACAAAAAAAGATACGTGACAAGTTCGAGCTTATCATGTTTGCCCCGATGCCCAAGCCGGGGGCGCGTCTGGGGGAGAAATCTCTGGCCATGATGGAAAAGATGTTCACGCGTGCGGATGCGCGTAAATCTTTTGGCAAAAAGATAAGATCCTTCGAGGCAGACGGGATCACCTTTGAAGACGAGAGCAGGGTAGAGAGCGATTTTACGATGTTTATCCCTGCCGGAAACGGCCACGAGGTGATTATAGCCTCTGACCTTCCTCAAAACGAGGCGGGCTTTGTAAAGATCAATGACTTCTGTGAAGTGCAGGGGTTCGAGGACGTGTATGCCGTCGGCGATTCGGCTGCGCTGGAGGGTCCGGAGTGGTGCGCCAAGCAGGGGCACCTTGCCGAAGTGATGGCAAAAAACACCGCCTTCAACATCATAGCAAAGCATAAAGGCCTTACGGAGCGAAAAGGCTACGCAGAGCATCTCAACATTCTGTGTATCATGGACAGCGGTGACGGGGCAGGGTTCGTTTACAGAGATGACAAGACAGCCTTCATCATTCCGCTGCCCATCGTCGGCCACTGGCTAAAGCGTTTATGGGGAGAGTACTGCCGTTTGAGCAAGCTCGGAAAGTTTCCGCGACTTCCTGGAATGTAATCAGTAGAGAATAGCTATAATTTTAAAAATAAAAGGATGTGCAATGACCAAAGCTGAAGAACTGATAAAGATATTAAGAGAAGAGATCCTTCCCGAGATAGAAGCCGTGATCGACGAGATGTTTGAAGAGATCGCTGAGAACAAAAGCGCCTCTGATGAGGACAAGGCCGAGTTTAAAGAGGCCCAAGAGATGAAAAAAGAGTTTGAAGAGATGGCCTTTGAAGCTGAAACAGGCGAGATGGATGAAGAGGAGTGCGAGGAAAATCTTGCCGAGTGCCGAGAGATCCTAAAAGACATAAGAGCCCTGGAAGAGGAATAATGCGCAGAGATCTTCCTTTGGACAGCCTCTTTTTTCCTTCGAAACTCCCCTCCAAAAAGCTGATGATCATCCTGCACGGACGGGGTGATTCGGCGGAGGGGTTTCAGTTCCTGCCCCAGGAACTGGGCCTGGAAGATCTCAATTACCTCCTTCTAAACGCCCCCATAGAGTACTATGGCGGCTTTTCCTGGTATGACCTCCCGCCCAAACAGCTTCCGGGCATCGAATACTCCCGCAAGATCCTGACACAGCTCTTGGATCTGCTCTTTGAAGAGGGTTGGGATCCTTCGCAAACCATACTTTTTGGCTTTTCGCAGGGAAGCCTGTTGACCTTCGAGTTCGGCGCGCGCTATGAGAAGCTGCTTGCCGGATACATCGCCGTCAGCGGCTATATCTATGATACACAGAAGCTTCTTGGCGAGCTTAACCCCGAACTCAAGCCAAAGAACTGGCTCTGCACCCATGGCTACGAAGACGATGTCCTTGCTTACGAGATAAGCCGCGCGCAGGTAGAGCTGCTGCAAAAAGGCGGTTTTGATCTTGAATTCAGAGCCTACCGCAAGACGCACACTCTAGCCGCCGAGGAGCTGCGTGAGATCCGCGACTGGGTTGCTGAGCGTTTTTAAATCCGTCATCGCCCCATAAGCGAAGCTCTCCACTCATTTACGGGCACCTCTAAAAACCCCAACTGAAGGCAACTGGGGTTTTTAGAGGTGCCCTTGAGTAATTATAACGGTTATAGTTACATGAGGTTGTTTATAAATGAACTAATTATGGGAAGTAGTAAAAGAAGCAGGGGATTTGAACGTTAAGGACGAATCAAAGCCGGGAGGCTTTGAAGGAGTATATTCCCTTTGGGATTATAAACGAGATTCGTAGCGTCTCATCATGAAAAGACGTTTAAGAATTTTCTTGCGAGTCGTGATTTTCTCTTTTTTGCGCTTGTCTGTTTCTGTTTCATGGAAACGTCGAGCACGTGCTTCTGTAACAATCAGATTTCTGTCTGTTTGTTTCTTGAAGCGACGATATGCAGCTTCAAAGTTATCATCAGATTTTAGGATAACACCTGGCATTGCATTCACCTTCTTTCTCTAATTATTATTAGGCCGGAATTATAGCACACTATTTTGCGCTCAGGGCTCTTTTATACCGATGAGATCGAGTTTTTCGCTTCGGGAGAGTTTTTTGATGGCGTATTCGCGTTTTGAGGCCGAACTTCTGTCCTGTGACGCTTCGCTGTAAAGAAGTTTGACAGGACGGCGGTTCTTGGTATATTTGGCGCCCTTGTCGCTGCTGTTGTGCTCTTCAAGGCGTTTTCCGACATCCTTGGCAATGCCGGTGTACAAGGTCCCGTCGCTGCACTCAAGGATATAGACAGAGTAGGACATTTTTTTACTTTGCGAGGGGAGCAAAATACTCAGATCTTGCTTTTAATAAATGTTTCCATCTCTGAGACAACCTCTTCGATAGATGATTCGCCGCTGATCTTGCTCAAAAGAGCTTTTTTGCTATAGAAGGCCCGAATATCGGCTAAAGGCTCGAGATAGACCCGCATACGGTTGTTGAAGACCTCGTCGTTGTCGTCATCTCCGCGTGCGCGGCCAAGCACTCGCTCACGTGCGGTCTCTTCGCTTACCTCGACCTCGATAACGCTGAGCAGCTCTATCTGCTCTTCATGGCAGAGATAATTATCAAGTGCATCCATCTGCTCGTGCGAGCGCGGGTAGCCGTCGATGATGACGGTGTCCATCGGGCTTGCCTTGATGGCAGAGATGATCGTCTCTATGGCGATCTCGATAGGGACGATGTTCCCCTTTGAGATAAAGCTGTCGATGATCTTGCCGCGTTCGCTTTTGGAGGTAACTTCCGCGCGAAGCAAGTCGCCCGTGGAGTAGTGGGTGATGGTGTCCGCATTTTTTGCCGCAATCAGCTCGGCATCGGTCGTCTTGCCTGAGCCCGGAGCGCCGATGATAAGGATGAGCTTTTTCATTACGACTCTTTTTTCGCTGATTCTCTTAGGCGGATGTGCAGGTCGCGGAGCTGGGTGCTGTCTACCGGGCTTGGCGCACTGGTAAGCAGGCAGGAGGCTTTTTGCGTTTTTGGAAAGGCGATGACATCACGGATGGAGCTTTGCTTGGTGATAAGCATGATTAAACGGTCAAATCCGATGGCAAAGCCGCCATGCGGAGGCGCGCCGAACTTGAGCGCATCAAGTAAGAAGCCGAATTTCGATTGTGCCTCCTCTTCTTCTATGCCCATCATCTCAAAGACCTTGCTCTGGATCTCTTCTTTGTGGATACGGATAGAGCCGCCGCCGAGTTCTGTTCCGTTGAGCACGATGTCATAGGCGATAGACTCGATGTCTTCAAGATGCTCTTTGTCCATATCTGCAGGCATTGTAAAAGGGTGGTGGAGGGCTTTGACGCGCCCCTCTTCGATCTCAAACATCGGAAAGTCGACGACCCAGGTAAAGGCAAAGGCATCGGGATCGATGATATTCATCTTCTCGTGTGTCGCCAGGAAGATGCGGAAACGTCCCATATAGTCCCAGACGACTTTTTTCTCGCCCGCTCCGAAGAAGATGACATCGCCGACCTCAAGCTCGCAACGCGAAACAAGTTCGTCTATTTCGCTTTGCTGGAAGAACTTTGCCAGTGGACCCTTGAGTCCGTCCTCTTTCATCTGGAAGTAGCCCAGGCCGTGAGCGCCGAACTTTCGCACGTAATCTTCAAAGCTTTTCATCTCGCGTTTGGAGAAGATCAGATCTCCTCCTGTGACTTTGAGCGCCTTGATACGGTTGGTCTTGGGGTGCTCTGCGATCTTTGTAAAGACCTCATTGTCACACTTGGCAAAGATGTCGATAACATCGATCATCTCCATACCGTAGCGCAGGTCGGGTTTATCCGAGCCATATTTTTCCATGGCATTGGTGTGTGTCATGCGTGGAAATGGCGTCTGTACTTCGATGCTGCAGGCGCTGAACATGTCTTTTAGAAGTTTTTCCGCAACCACAATGACATCTTCTTGATTGCAAAAACTCATCTCGACATCTATCTGGGTAAATTCAGGCTGGCGGTCGGCGCGGAGGTCTTCGTCTCTGAAACAGCGCGCGATCTGGAAGTATTTGTCAAAGCCGCCTACCATCAGAAGTTGTTTGAAAAGCTGAGGCGATTGAGGGAGGGCATAAAATTCGCCCTCATGCACACGCGAAGGGACAAGGTAGTCACGCGCGCCTTCAGGCGTGGACTTTGTCAAAATAGGGGTCTCTACTTCCAAAAAGCCAAGCTCGTCCAGAGAGTTGCGTGCAGCGATTGCCGCTTTTGAGCGCAGGCGGAAAGTCTCATAGGTCTTTGCATTGCGAAGTTCCAGGTAGCGGTAGCGCAGTTTCGTCTCTTCACCTACATTGTTGTCGCCGATGACAAAAGGAACTGGCTCAGAGCGGTTTTCTATGATCAGTTCGTCGACGATGATCTCGATCGTCCCTGTCTTTAAACGCGGGTTGATGAGGCCTTCCCCGCGGGCACGGACTATGCCTTTGGCGATCAATACAAACTCGTCACGCACGCCATCAGCGACATGGTGGGCATTCTTTCCATCTGCCGGGTCACAGGTCAGCTGAATAAGACCGGATTTGTCTCGAAGGTCAATAAAAATAATACCGCCATGGTCTCTGTGGCTGTTCGCCCAGCCGGCAACGGTGACTTCTTTGCCAATATGGCTCTCGTTTATATCGGTACAATAATGTGTTCGCATGCACATCCTAAGAAGAAAATTTTTGTGATTTTAACATAATATGCTTAAGGGTGCTTCTAACTTCGAGAGCGGACAAAGATTAAACCTGGCTATAAAAGGTCAAAGGGTGTAAAAGTTTTTCGGTTTCTTAAGTAATGAACCAATATACTTTCTCCGATCTAAAGGATAAACTAATGATGCAAAAACTTGATATGAGTTCGCCGGAGTTCCAGACGGAACTGGAAAAAACAAAAAAATTCACCGACAAGGTGAACAAACAGTTTGGTTGGGTTTACAACCCGATGGAAGATGTCAATGAAGGCGTCATTATGGGCTTGGCTCGTCACAAAGTGCTTTATGGGAAGCGTTTTTGTCCATGTTTCATGGTTGTTGAAGATGAGAATGGAAAACATAAAAGTGCAGATGACCGTATCTGTCCCTGCGCGCCTGCTATAGAAAAAGAGATCCCCGAAGAGGGCAAATGCCACTGTGGGATCTTTTGTACGCCCGACTACGCTGCCAACAACGACTGCTAGTTCCACAAAGAGAGCCTTTACGGCTGTCTCTGCTTCACTCTTTTGAGCACCCAAATACTTTGCAAAATGTCATATATTGCTATAGCGATGTACTTAAGATATAATATTCTACAAATTTAATATGAATTGCGGATAATGATAAACCACGAGATTGAGAAACCCAAAGAGATCAAGAAAGTCGGACTAATACTTCGCCCCTCGTCACCCGAGATCAAAGAGCAATTTGTCTCGGTGAAGAAAAGCTTTGAAAACCACGGCATTGAAGTCATCCTGGACAACAACAGTGCCCAGATGATAGGTATGCTGGGACAATCTTTTGAGATGGTCTGCGAAAACTGCGACATCCTTGTGACTCTGGGCGGCGACGGAACACTCATATCAGTCGTCAGACGCTCGCATGAATACGACATACCGGTATTTGGCATACATGCGGGCAGACTCGGCTTTTTGGCAGATGTGGATCTGGCCGAACTGGATGAGTTTATCCTAAAACTTGTTTCAGGAGCCTACCGCATCGACAAGCGCGCCGTCTTGCGTGCAGAGCTGATCACCAAAGAGGGAAGCGCAAAGCTTATCGCCTTTAACGATATCGTCATGACCCGGCCCTCTATTTCGAAAATGGTTCATTTCAATGCCTTCGTCGACGGCAAACCTTTTAACACCTATTATGGAGACGGGGTTATCATCTCGACTCCGACAGGTTCTACGGCCTACAACCTCTCCGCAGGCGGCCCGGTTCTTTTCCCTCTGACCCAGGTATTTGCCCTGACACCCATCTCTCCGCACTCGCTTACGCAACGTCCTGTTGTTCTTCCTGGACACTTTGTTATTGAGATGAAAACAACCGATGCTTCGGCTCTGGTCGTGGTCGACGGGCAGGACATCTATGACTTTGGAAATGACGACATCATCCGCATCCGACTCTCCGGTAAGTCTGCCCAGCTTATCCACAGAGAAGAGTTTAACTATTTTGATGTGCTTAAAGAGAAACTGAATTGGGGTAAATAACAAGAATGATTGAACGATTTTACCTTCGCGACTTCTTATCTTTTAAAGAGGCTGAACTTGAGTTTACTAAAGGTCTCGTTGTCTTTACCGGCCCAAGCGGCAGCGGAAAATCAATACTGATGAACTCTATCCTTGCTTCATTGGGCCTCGTGGAGGCACAGGCCGGCCTTAGCGAAGCGACGATCAACTTTCCTATCAACCTTGATGATGCCGGGATCGAGGAAGACGAACTAACTGTTTTTAAGCAGATCAAAAAAGAAAAAGTACGCCACTTCGTTAACAACCAGACGATCTCAAAAAAGATGCTTTTGAGCCTCTCGAAAAGCTTTGTGCGCCATTTGAGTCTACGCGACTACTCAGACTTCAAAAATGAAAACCTGCTAGAGATGATCGATCAGATCTGTCTTGAGAACGACGCAGCTCATCTGCAAAATCTTTTGGCCTATAAGGAGAGGTTTTTGCGTCTCAAAGAGATAAAAAAAGAGCTCTTAGGGATAGAAGAAGAGGAGAGAAAAGTACACGAACTTCGAGAATTTGCCCAGTTTGAGATCAGCAAGATCGATCTGATTTCGCCTATAGCAGGCGAAGATGAGGAGCTGATGCAGATCAAAAAAGAGCTTTCGAAAAAAGAGAAGATCGAAGAGCTGATTTTGAATGCAGAAGAGATCTTCAGCTATGAAAACAGTGTCTCCAGCGCTCTTGAGCTCCTGGATACGGACGCCTCCTTTTTTGAAGATGCGATGAATGAACTGCGCGCGCAGTTTGAGGCTTCACGAGAGCGTCTGGTAGAGCTGGGTGAATGCAATATCGAAGAGATACTTACGCGCATCGAACAGATCGCCGAACTCAAACACCGTTACGGAAGCATAGAAGAGGCGATAGCCTATAAAGAGCAGAAGCTTCAGGAGCTTGAACATTACGAGAGCCTGGAGATGCAAAAAGAGCTTCTTCAAAAAGAGATAAGGGCACTCCATGAAGAGGTGCTGCTTGGCTCTGAAAAACTTTCGGAACAACGCCAAAAAGGAGTGCAGAAGATAGTCGTCTCCTTTAACGAATTTTTGAAACAGCTCTATTTGAGATCGGCAAAGATCTCCCTTGTCAAAGATGAGCTTTCATTATTCGGGCAGGACAGGGTGGAGATAGAGCTCGACGGGACGGCGCTGGACAAGGTCTCTGCGGGAGAGTTTAACCGTCTCCGATTGGCACTGTTGGCTGTTAAGAGTCTTCAGGTCAATGAAGGGGGCATTTTGATGCTTGACGAGATCGATGCGAACCTAAGCGGCGAAGAGTCGATGAGCGTTGCCCGGGTACTCTCGCATCTGGCCAAGAACTACCAGATCTTTGTTATCTCCCACCAGCCTCAGCTCACCTCTCAGGCGGACCAGCATTTTCTTGTACACAGAGAAGAGCACAGCGAGGTAAAGATGCTTCACAAGGAGGAGCGGGTCTATGAGATCGCACGCATGATCAGCGGGGACAAGATCACACAAGAAGCCGTGCAGTTTGCCCGCGGCCTGATGGCAGAAAAATGTGTTTAGTCTTGGGTGTTCTGCTGGGCGCGCTGAGTGTAAACTTTTTTCTTAACGGCTTTTATCTCTCCTCGCTCGTCACGGCTGTCATGGCACTTGCTCTATTTGCTTTGATGGTACGAAATGTCAACTGCGTAAAAAACGGATGCAAGACAAGACTAAAAAAAGAAGATAAAAATGATAATTGACACCCATGTCCATCTGGACAACAAGCAGTATTATGAAGACATCGAAGAGGTGATAGAGCGTGCGATGCAAAATGGAGTAGGGCAGTTTGTCATTCCCGGGGCCGACCCCGCTGATCTTCCGCGCGCCAAAGAACTCTCTGCCAAGCACAAGAGTGTTTATTACGCTGTGGGCATGCACCCCTACGACATCAAAAATTTCAATGAAAGCATTATCCGTGAGTATGCCAAAGATGACAAATGTATTGCCATCGGCGAGTGCGGGCTTGATTATTTCAGACTTCCTGAAGAGGAGGCAGAAAAAGCAGCAGAGATCGCGGCACAAAAAGAGGTCTTCAGAGCGCATATCCGTCTGGCCAATGAACTGAAAAAACCCCTTATCGTACATATCCGGGAGGCAAGCCATGATGCCCGGCTTATTCTTGAAGAAGAGGAGTCTGCAGGCGGGGTCTTGCACTGTTTTAATGCGGATGAAGAGCTGCTTCCTCTGGCAAAAAGAGGTTTTTATTTTGGTATCGGCGGGGTGCTGACGTTTAAAAATGCGCGCAAGCTTGTCGATGTGTTACCAAAAATCCCAAAAGAGAGGCTTGTCATCGAGACGGACGGTCCTTACCTGACCCCGCATCCGCATAGAGGAAAGCGCAACGAACCGCTCTATACAAGCCTTGTGGCCGAGAAAATGGCTGAGCTTTTAGGTATGTTGCAAAGCGAGATAGAGGACTTGAGCACAGAAAATGCACAGCGCCTTTTTGGTATTAATACTTTATAATATCAATATATTTTTCACTCAACTTGCACCGTCTAATTGAAAACAAACGCTTGCTTCGGTAAAATATTGCTTTGGGGCACCTCTAAAAACCCCAACTGCCTTCAGAGGGAAAAAGAGAGATGAGATTGT
>JACUTT010000027.1 GCA_014859655.1 Campylobacterales bacterium | reverse complement strand
ATGTCGCTGAGGCTTTTTTGGGTGCGCTCGGCGAGCTTTCGTACCTCGTCCGCGACCACGGCAAAACCGCGTCCGTGTTCGCCGGCACGCGCGGCTTCTATAGCGGCATTGAGTGCGAGCAGGTTGGTCTGGTCGGCGATATCGCCTATGGTGCTCAAGATGGAAGTGATCGCTTCGGTGTCGTGGCTGAGCGTCTCGAACTGCTGCCCAAGCGCATCCTGTTTTTCGGCGGAGCTGTTCAGCGAGAGGCTTAGGCTTTGGATCTTCTCTTTGAGATCTTCATTGCGCGGCAGAGTCTCGCTTCTTTCTTTCAGGATCTGCTTGGCGCTTTGGAGTTCATCTTTGAGGCTTGAGAGTTTTTGCTCCAGTTCATAACTGATCGCTTCGGCCTCTTTGAGCGCTGTGTCTGCTCTTTTTTTCTCCTCTTGCAGCTTTTGCTGCTCACGTGTTCTCTCTTCTTGGACGCAAAAAAGCTCCTCCTGCCTCACATGAAGTTCCTCTGCGTCGCGCTTCTTCTGCACTTCAAGCGCCTCGAAGACATTCTCGTTTTCACGCAGCAGCGGCGAAACTCTCTGTAGGTTTTTTTTAAGATAGCCGTAGAGTCTCCAGATAAACAAAAGAGTAAAACTCGTCAAAAGCAGAAAAGCAGTGACAAAAAGAGCTCTTCTATCGGGCATCTTGGACTGCGGCACGAAGCGGTTTTTCTCTTTAAGAAGCTCTTGGCCTAGCTCGCTCATCTTTGTGTACTCTGAATGAAGCTGCGCAATCATCTCGGCCTTTTCGGGGCTGAGGCTCTCGATGATGGAGCTTATGTGCGTGCTCATCTTCCTCTCAAACACGAAGAGTTTACTGCCGATCGGCGTCTCAAAGCTCAGGGCGGAGGCAATGCTCTCATGGCCGGCGAGGATAAGATAGACCAGCGGCAGCCTCTCCTCGGCTTTGAGCTCGGCGGCAAGGGCATCGCTGAGGCGGTTGAGGCGGCTATAGCTTTGCTCAAAAGCTGCTGTATCGAGCGTATTTGCCTGCGCATTTTCGTTCGGCTCAATAAGCAGCACAGTGCCAAGCGTGCCAAGGCCAAGAATGCCCACAAGAAGGGAAAGAACAATGAATTTAGTTTTAATGGTCTGCATAGCCAACTTAAGCACTTTTTATGCCATAATGGCTAAAATGACGCTATGAAAAAAGAGATATTGATAACCAATGATGACGGCTATGATGCCGAGGGTTTAAAGGCGCTGATAGAGGCCTTGCGCGGTCTTGCACGCATAACCGTTGTGGCGCCTTCGAGCGAAAAATCGGCCTGCGGCCACTCCCTGACCCTGACGAGACCGCTTCGCTTTGTCCAGGTGGATGATGATTTTTACAAGCTCGATGACGGCACGCCGAGCGACTGTGTTTATCTGGCGCTGCACTCCATTTATGCGGGAAAAAAACCCGACCTTCTCATAAGCGGAATCAACCGCGGGGCAAATATGGGCGAGGATATCACCTACTCCGGAACCGTCGCGGGAGCTATGGAAGGGGTGCTGCATAACATTCCCTCCATCGCGATCTCTCAGGTCCTGGGGATGTCCCAGCAGGGCATAGACGCGGATTATTCGCTGGCGAAAAGGGTCATCCGCGAACTGGTCGCAAAGATCCTTGACGGCGAGTTCCCTCTGCCGCACCGTGAGCTGCTTAACATCAACATTCCCCCCGAAATAGAGCAGATCAGCTACCAGATCACCTATGCCGGCTACCGCTATTATGCCAATGATGCCCATCTTCACCGCAACCCGCGTGCGGAAGAGTTCTGGTGGCTGGGACTGCACCCGCTTCAGTGGAAGGTTCGGGAGTCCGAGGGGGTGAGCGATTTTGACGCTATAGCAGAGGGGAAGGTCTCGCTCACGCCCGTGATGCTCGATCTCACTGCCTACCGCTCGATGAAACAACTGCACGACTTTATCCATGCCGAGATATGAACGCTCGCGGATGCTTCTGGGCGAAGGGTTTGAGGATCTTAGCGGCGCGAAGATCCTGCTCTTAGGCGTCGGCGGTGTGGGAAGTTTCTGTCTGGACTGCCTTTATCGAAACGGCATTCACGACATCACGATCATCGACTGCGACAGCTATGACATCAGCAACCAAAACCGCCAGATGTGGTCGGAGCTGCACGAGGGGGAGTCCAAGGTAGAAGCGCTTCATTCGCACTATCCCCAGATCAAGACGATCGAGATGAAGATCACGCCGCAGTGGGTAGAAGCGTTCGATTTTGAGCCTTACGACCTTGTGCTCGACGCGATCGATGATATCCATGCGAAGCTTGCCCTGGCACAGAAGTGCCATGCGAAACTCATCTCGGCCACGGGCTCTGCCAAACGGCTTGACCCGACCAAGATAGAGGTCTCTACGATCTGGAAGACCCACGGGGACCGTTTTGCCAGCAAGATCCGCTATGAGCTGAAAAAACGCCGCTTTAGCAAAAAGTATCCGGTCATCTTCTCCAGCGAACCGGCCAAGACCAAGGTGAAGGGGAGTTTTGTGGGCGTAACGGGGGCCTTCGGTCTGACGATGTGCTCTGTGGCTCTGCAAAGATTGCTGCAAAAATGAGAGGCGCTGTGCGCTCGGTCTCTTTGGAAGACGCCCTCTGGCTCAACCGCGCGAGCCTTGGCAAGGCCGAGCTTCTGGGCAAGATCGTCCTGCTCGACTTTTTTACCTACGGCTGCATCAACTGCCTCAATGTCCTGCCGGATCTGGCGCTTTTGGAAAAAGAGTTTGAAGAAGAGCTAGTCATCATCGGCGTGCATGCGGGGAAGTTTGCGCATGAAAAAGAGGAAAGTGCCGTCCGCGAGGCGATAAAACGCCACAAGATAGGCCACGCCGTCATCAACGACGCACAGCACACCTACAAAGAAGCCTACGCGATCAAGGCCTGGCCGACGCAGGTGTTGATAAATCCGCAGGGATACATCGTCAAAGAGTACCGGGGCGAAGGGCATCTGGGCGCGATCCGAGAGCAGATAAAGGCGCTGCTTTACAGCTGTACCCCTTCCAAAAAGAGCTTTGCTGTCAAAGAAGAAGAGGCACTTCCTTCGCCCCTTCACTACCCGCAAAAGATAGCCGCATCGGCTGAGTATCTCTTCGTCTCGCACAAAGATGAGGTGCTGGTCTGCTCGCATGAGGGAGTGATACTGCACAGAGTTACAGGGCTTTCGCAGCCGCAGGGGATGGTCTATATCGGCGAGACGCTCTATATTTCCTCGCACGCCGGCGGCTTCATCACCGCCGTCAGCGACGGCTTCTCACGTCAGGAGCTCTGGCTGGAGGGCTTGAGAAACCCCTTCGATCTCTGCAGCGACGGCCAACTTCTTTATGTAGCACTCGCGGGGGCGCATCAGATCAAAGGCTATGATCTAAAGAGCAAAGAAGTCTCCTTTGTCATCGGGAACGAAAACAGCGAGTCCCTGCATGACGGAAGCTACGCGGAGGCGGTTCTGGCCCAGCCCTGCGCTATGGCGCTCTTGGACGAGGAGCTCTGGTTTGTCGACAGCGAGAGTTCAAGCCTGCGCTGCGCGGCCTACGGCGAGGTCACATCGCATCTGTATAATGACGAACTGCAGCATCCTATGGGCGTCGCGGCGGGTCTTTACGGCGAGGGCTGCGGAGCAGGGCGGATCTTTATTTCCGACAGCTATAACAATGCCCTTAAAGTCTACGACCCCATTTCAAAAGAGCTCAAGACACTCTTGGAGGGTTTATCTGAGCCCTCAGGTATAGCCAAAAAAGGGTGCATGCTCTATATCTGCAACACCAATGCGCACGAGATCCTTCGCTATGACCTCTCAAGCATGCACGCTTCACAACTGATACTAAAGGAAAAATAGTGGCAACAAAAATCCTGGTCTCCGCCCTGGAGCCCTCATCAAACCTTCACCTCAAGGCGCTCCATCCCTATCTTGACAATGCAGAGCTCTGTGGGATCTTTGACGAGAGTCTGGGCGTGCCGCTCTACAGTCCGAAGGCCTTTTCGGTCATGGGGATAAAAGATGTCATCGGGAAGATATTTGCCGCCAAAGAGGCGATGGCCGAGCTTCTCTTTCTCAGCGCCGACGTGGACAAGGTTCTGCTGATCGACGCACCCGCCTTCAATCTCCCCCTTGCCAAAAAGATCAAAGAGAAGTACCCGGAAAAAGAGGTCATCTACTACATCCTGCCCAAAGTCTGGGCCTGGAAGAAAAAGCGCGCCTTCAAAGTCGACAAGTACTGCGACAAACTCCTCTCCATCTTTCCTTTTGAAAAGCAGTTCTATCCGCGCTCCATTTATGTCGGAAACCCGCTGATGGACGAGATAAAGAGTTTCAAAACAAAGGTGACGCACAACGCAAAGGTCGCCTTTCTGGCCGGAAGCCGAAAGTCCGAGATCCGCTCTTTGATGCCGCTCTTTCACGAGCTGCGCAAAAAACACAGCGAAGCGGCACTTCTGGTTATCCCGCCGCATTTTTCCGACGAAGAGATAGAAGAGCTTTACGGGGATATCTCCGATTTCAGCGTGATAAAACAGACGCATGAAGCCCTGCTGGAGGCCGATTTTGCCTATGTCTGCAGCGGCACGGCAACCTTGGAGTGCGCCCTTGTCGGTACGCCTATGGTGCTGGTCTACAAGGCTAACCGGCTGGAGTACTGGATAGGCAGGCAGTTTGTCAAACTCAGACATGTGGGCCTTGCAAACATCATCTTTGATTTCGAAGAAAAAGAGGAGATGCACGCAGAGCTTTTGCAGGACGAGGTGAGTGTGGAGAAGATGTATGCGGTCTATGAGAGGATTGAGAGAGAGACGTTTTTGCAGCGCTCCTTTGAGCTTAGAGAGCTGCTGGGAAAAAGCAGTCTGAAAGATGTGGCACAGATCATACTACGTGACAAAGCGTAGAAGCAGATGCAGGAACTCAATGTGCTCATAGCCCTTGTCAATGGTATCGTCTGGGGCCCGCTGATGCTTTTTGCGATACTGGGAACCGGTCTTTATCTGAGCATAGGCTTGAAGTTTATGCCGATTCGTATGATCAAAGCGGGCTTTGTCCTCATCTACAAGGGGCGCAAAGAGGACAAAAAAGAGGGGGAGATATCTCCTTTTAATGCCCTGATGACCTCGCTCTCCGCCACGATAGGCACGGGCAATATTGCCGGTGTGGCAACAGCGATCTTTCTGGGCGGTCCGGGTGCGCTTTTTTGGATGTGGATAGCGGCACTTTTGGGCATGGCGACAAAGTATGCCGAAGCCGTTCTCGCCGTGCACTACCGAGAGAGAGACGAGGAGGGCAACCATGTCGGCGGACCGATGTTTTACATCAAAAACGGTCTGGGGCAGAGGTGGAAGTGGCTGGCCTTTGCCTTTGCGTTTTTCGCCTCGATCGCGGGTTTCGGGATAGGAAACACCATACAAGCACATTCGGTATCGGATGTGCTCGCCTCCTCCTTCGGCATTCCTGAACTCTATAGCGGTCTTGTTTTGGCTGTTTTGGTGGGGCTTGTCCTCATCGGCGGGATCAAACGCATTGCGAGTTTTGCCGGGGCGATTGTGCCTTTTATGGGCATTGTCTATCTGCTCACGGGTGTGCTTATCGTGCTGCTCAACATCACTGCCTTGCCCGAGGCACTCTCTTTGATACTCACCTCCGCATTTACGGGCACGGCGGCAAGCGGCGGTTTTGCGGGGGCAAGCGTCTGGGCAGCGATGCAGTTCGGCGTCGCCCGGGGCATCTTTTCAAATGAAGCCGGCCTGGGTTCCGCGCCCATCGCGCATGCGGCCGCCAAAACCGACTCTTCGGTACGGCAGGGTCTGATCGCGATGATGGGGACCTTTATCGATACGATTGTCATCTGTTCGGTCACGGGACTTGCTATCGTCCTCTCAGGAGAGTATCTCTCGGGCCAAAGCGGCGCGACGCTTTCGGCTTTGGCCTTTTCCAAGACGCTTCCTCTTGTCGGCGAGTATGTGGTGACCTTCAGCCTGATACTCTTTGCCTTCACGACCCTGGTGGGGTGGAGTTTTTACGGGGAGAAGAGCCTTTATTATCTGTTGGGACAAAAGGCGATCATCCCCTTTAGAGTGGCGTGGATACTTGTCATCCCGCTTGGTTCGATGATGGATTTGAAGTTCATCTGGCTTCTGGCCGACACGCTCAACGCCCTGATGGCCCTGCCCAATCTTATTGCGCTGATACTGCTCAGCCCGGTCGTCTTTAAACTGACCAAAAGCTATTTTAGGAAAAAAGCCTAGATTAGCTATAATGCCTTCAATTGAATAGTAAGGAATAATTTTGGAACACAAAGAGCCGATGACCAAATTTGGATATGAAAAACTGTCTGCCGAGATGAATTATCTAAAAAATATTGAGCGTCCCCAAATCGTCAAAGAGATCGAGGTCGCTTTGGAGTACGGCGATCTGAAAGAGAACGCCGAGTACCACGCGGCAAAAGAGAAACAGCGCCTGATAGACGGCCGCCTGAACGAACTCTCCGACCTGCTTAGCTCCGCGCAGATCGTCGATCCTTCGGTGCTTGAGCATGCGCGCATCAGCTTCGGCTCGACCGTCGTGCTTAACGACCTGCAGAGTGACGAGGAGCTCACCTACACGATCGTGGGCGGATGCGAAAGTAACCCTGCGCAGGGACTGATCTCCTTCAACTCCCCTTTGGCAAAACAGCTTTTGGGAAAAGAGGAGGGCGATGAGGTCAAGGCGAAGCTTCCCGGCGGCGTCAAAGAGTTTGAGATACTCGAAGTGAAATATCAGGAGATCGTGTTTGAGTGCAAATAGAGTAGGCATTATCGGCGCCAGTGGCTATACGGGGCTTGAACTGATCAAGCTGATACTTTCGCACCCCTATTTTGAGCTGAGCTATGTTGCGACGACGGAGGGGAACACGACCTTGAGTGAGCTTCACCCCTCGCTTTTGGGCGTGCATGAGTGTAACGTACGCAAAGCCGACGTTTCCGAAGCCGCAAAAGCCGCCGATCTTATCTTTTTGGCCGTGCCGCACAAAACGGCGATGGAGTATGTCAAAGGGCTGATGGAGACAGGGATCAAGATTGTCGATCTTTCGGCGGACTACCGCCTGCAAAAAGAGCGCTATGAGCAGCATTACTGCCCGCACACCGATGCGCAAAATCTCGATAATGCTGTCTATGGCCTTCCCGAACTCTACCGCGAAGAGATCAAAAATGCCCGTCTTGTGGCAAACCCGGGCTGCTACCCTACCTCTGCAATTTTGGGGATATTACCCTTTGCAGAGCACATCAAAGCAGGCTCCGACATTATCATTGACGCAAAAAGCGGCGTCAGCGGCGCAGGAAAACAGTGCACGAGCAACACCCATTATGTGAGTATTAACGACA
This sequence comes from Campylobacterales bacterium, assembly GCA_014859655.1. GTDB lineage: Bacteria > Campylobacterota > Campylobacteria > Campylobacterales > Sulfurimonadaceae. The sequence goes on along the minus strand of JACUTT010000027.1, from coordinate 18,022 downwards.
ACCTTTTTGCCTATAACCCCCTCGGCCACCGCCACGGCCCGGAGATCTTTGAGAAGATATCGCTGAAGACGGACACCGAGTTTCGAGTCCAGTTTGTACCCCATCTTGTCCCGGCTACACGGGGCATGCTCTCTTCCGTCTACCTTCAGCTCAGTAGCGAGATAGACGCGGAAGCACTGTTGCAGGAGTACTACAAAGATGAGAAGATGGTGCGCGTGCGTTCCAATCCGGTTGACATGAAAAGTGTTGCGGGGACGAATTTTTGCGATCTCTATGTCAAACAGATCGGTTCTTTCCTTTTTATCAGTTCGGCGATCGACAACCTCCTTCGCGGCGCAAGCTCGCAGGCTCTTGCCAACGCCAATCTGATGTGCGGCTATGACGAAAGTACGGGCTTGCCCATCTTTGCTTATGTCCCCTGAGATCACACTTCAAGAGGGTGCGATTCTTCTTGGGGATGCGCACTACTCTAAGGCGCATCCCGCATTTTTCTCGTTTCTAAAAGCGCTCGATGAAGGAAAGATCACAACTCCCCAGCTGATTCTGATGGGAGATATCTTCGAGCTGCTTTTTGGTGCTATAGCACAGACTAGAAAAGAGAATGAAGCAGAGATAAAACTCCTCAACAGCCTCTCGAAAAAGATAGAGATCATCTACTTTGAGGGCAACCATGACTTTGGGCTCAAAGGCGTCTTCCCCGGCATTCGTGTCTATCCTCTGTCTGAGCAGCCTGTGAGTGCGCGGTCTTTAACCCAAAAGATACAGCTCTCCCACGGGGACACTAAAACACCGCTTGGCTATCAGCTCTACACGCGGCTTATCCGTACCCCTTCTGTACTTTTTATAGTAGGCCTTATCGATAGGATATGCAGAAATTGTATTATAAAATGGCTCAAAAGCAGGGGGGAGAAAAAAGACCCCTGCTATAAGATAGAGACATTTCAAAAGATCATTAAAAAACGGCTGAACTATTTAAATGGTGAGGATTTTGATGTCGTTATCGAAGGGCATTTCCATCAGGATGTCAGTTTTAAATTAGATGGTTTTCTTTATGTCAATTTGGGTGCATTTGCTTGCAATCAAAAATATTTTATTGTACAATCCAATAAAGAGCGGCAACAGTTGCAAGAGACCCGTTTTGAGGAGTCAGAGTGAAGAGTGACAAAGTATTAAAGGTCGGAACCAATGAGATGGAACTGGTTGATTTCCGCATCCTTAAGCAAGAGGAGGATCGCGTATATGAGGGTATCTACGGCGTCAATGTCGCCAAGGTACGAGAGATCATTCGAAAGCCTCGTCTGACAGAGCTTCCGGGTGTGCCTGAATTCGTTGAAGGGATATTTGACCTTCGCGGCGTCGTCATTCCTGTGATAAATCTTGCTAAATGGATGGGAATCGTTTCCCCCGAAAACGCCGAAAAAAATGCCCGTGTCATCATCTCGGAGTTTAACAACATCCTGATCGGTTTTGTCGTGCACGAGGCAAAACGCATCCGTCGTATCAACTGGAAAGATATCGAACCCGCCTCTTTTTCCGCAGGCGTAGGCGGACTGGACAAAAGCAAGATCACCGGTGTAACGCGCATAGAAAATGATGCCGTTTTGCTCATCCTGGACCTGGAAAATGTCGTTCAGGAACTGGGTCTTTACGCTCCAAGCAGCATGGACGCCGACGTTCATAGGGATGAATTCAGCGGTATTGTCCTTTTGCTTGATGACAGTAGCACGGCTAGAAAAATCGTCAAAGATGCCCTTGTGCAGATGGGCTTCAAGGTCGTCGAAGCGGCGGATGGAGAGCAGGGGCTGGTCAAGCTCAATGAGCTTTATGAGAAGTATCATGATCAGATCGGTCAGCATCTGCGCCTTATCGTCTCCGATGTCGAGATGCCGCGAATGGACGGATTCCATTTTGCGGCCAATGTTAAAGAGGATGTCCGTTTCAAGAAGATCCCCATTGTCTTCAACTCATCGATTAGTGATCTTTTTTCGGAAGCACGGGGGGTAGAAGCCGGCGGTGAAGCCTACTTGGTAAAATTTGATGCCGGTATTTTTTACGATGAGATTGCACGTATTGTAAAATCTCATGTTGTACAGGGAGCCTAGAAATGGATGAATTTCAAGAGATACTGCAGGATTTTTTAATTGAATCATTTGAGCTGATCGAACAGCTTGACCAGGACCTGGTCGAACTTGAGAATACACCAGAGGATTTGGATCTGCTAAACCGGATCTTTAGAGTAGCGCACACGGTCAAGGGGGCAAGTTCGTTTTTGAACTTTGATGTTCTGACGCACCTGACCCACCACATGGAAGATGTCCTTAACAAGGCGCGCCACGGAGAGCTGTTGCTGGACGCGGATGTCATGGACGTTGTTCTGGAGTCGATAGACTTGATGAAAACCCTGCTGACCTCTATCCGAGATACGAGCTCGGATGAGGGGATAGAGGTCTCTGAGTGTGTCGCACGATTGGACGTCATAAGCAAGGGCGAAGAGCTCCCTGCCGTGAAAGCTGTTGTGGAGGAGGCCACCCTTGTCGTGGACGAAGTCGAAGAGGAGATTTCTGAACCAGAAGAAGAGGTTGACTATGCAAACATGACCGATGAAGATGTCGAAGCAGAGATCGAACGTCTGCTTGCAGAGCGCCAAGCCGCGGACAGAGCAAAACGCGAGGCCAAGATCGCCGCAGGAGAAGATGTTCCTGCGATGCCCGACACCGCGCCCCCTGCTCAAGAAGTCAAAGTTGAGCAAGAGCCCAAGCCTGTAGCTGCCGCCGCAGTCGTTGTGCCGGCTGCCCAGCCGGCTGCCGCAAAAGCACGACCGGAACCGGCCGCAAAAGCGGCTGCACCCGCATCGGCAACCGCAGTTGAACAGACGATCCGCGTCGATGTCAAACGTCTTGATCATCTTATGAATCTTATCGGAGAGCTGGTGCTGGGCAAAAACCGCCTGATCAAGATCAATGATGATGTTGAAGAGCGCTATGAGGGCGAAGAGTTTCTCGAGGAGTTAAACCAGGTCGTCTCTATCGTGTCACTGGTGACAACGGACCTTCAGATCGCGGTTATGAAGACAAGAATGCTTCCTATCGGCAAGGTTTTCAACAAGTTCCCCCGTATGATCCGTGACCTTTCGCGCGAACTGGGCAAGAAGATCGAACTGGAGCTCGGCGGTGAAGAGACCGAGCTTGACAAGTCGATTGTCGAAGAGATTGGCGATCCTTTGGTGCACATCATCCGCAACTCCTGTGACCACGGGGTAGAGAGCATTGAAAAACGCCTAGCAGCAGGCAAGCCTGAAACCGGGATCATCGGACTCAAAGCCTATAACGAAGGAAACCACATCGTTATCCAGATCACGGATGACGGCGCAGGTATGGATCCTGATAGATTGAAGATGATCGCGATCGAGAAAGGGGTTATCTCAGAAAAAGAGGCCGATGTTATGAGTGAAAAAGAGGCCTTCGGTCTCATTTTCCGTCCGGGCTTCTCAACCGCTGCGCAGGTGACGAATGTCTCGGGCCGCGGCGTGGGCATGGACGTTGTCAAGACCAATATCGAAAAACTCAACGGTATCATTGATATCGACAGCGAGCTGGGTAGAGGCACGATCATGAAGCTCAAGATCCCGCTTACACTTGCGATCATTCAGGCCCTTCTTGTCGGTGTACAGGAAGAGTATTATGCAATCCCTCTCGCCTCCGTACTTGAGACGGTGCGCATCAGCAAAGAGGAGATCTATACAGTCGAGAACCGCTCCGTCATGCGTCTTCGCGACGATGTCCTCTCTTTGGTACATATCGCCGATATTTTTGAGGTTGAGTATGTCTTTGACAGTAGCGAACATGCCTACGTCGTTGTGCTTGGCCTGGCCGAGACAAAGATAGGTTTGATCGTCGACTCCCTAGTCGGCCAGGAAGAGATCGTTATCAAGTCGATGGGAGAGTATCTCAAAGGCATGGACGGGATCGCTGGTGCGACAATCCGGGGTGATGGAGGTGTGACGTTGATTGTGGATGTGGCGGCAATAATGCAGATGTCCAAAACCATAAAGTCAGCCATAAGAGGCGACGCGGCCGGAAAGAGTGGTGCTTCGCACAAGAAGACTCAGCCGAGTGACTACAAGGTCATGATCATTGATGACTCAAAAACCGACAGAAAGATCATGTCGCTCGCCCTCAAACCTCTGGGAATCACCCTGATTGAAGCAACAGACGGCATCGAAGCCTTGAATATTTTAAAATCGGGAGAGCATCAATTTGACGCGCTTTTGATTGATATCGAGATGCCGCGTATGGACGGGTATACCCTGGCCGGCGAGATTAAAAAGTACAATAAATACAAAAACCTTCCGCTCATCGCCGTCACATCGCGAAGCGGCAAGTCAGACAGGATGCGCGGCGTGGAGTCGGGAATGGTGGAGTATATCACCAAGCCCTATTCACCGGACTATTTGCAAAATGTCGTCAAGCGCAACATCAAGTTCAGTTTCTCTGAGGAGTCAGCATCATGAGCAGTGAAAAGCTACAACAGATCATAAACAAGCAGCAAAATCAGATCTCACCAGGCGCAGAAAATATTGACAATGTTGTCCAGCTGGTCGGCTTTATTGTGGGCGACGAAGAGTTTTCGGTGCCAATATTAAGTATTCAAGAGATCATTAAACCTATTGAGTGGACCCGTGTGCCTCGTACACCGAAGTATATACTGGGTGTTTTCAATCTTCGCGGAACGGTTATTCCTCTTATCGACCTGCGTTTGAAGTTTGGTCTTGCTAGTGTGAAGATGACGGAGAGCAGTCGTTTTGTTGTGATGAAGAATGCCACAGAGACGGCGGGATTTGTTATAGACCGCTTGACTGAGGCTATTCGTTTAAAAAAACATGAGATCGGCCCTGCTCCTGAAACGGCGAAGCAAGACGATAGTATGATCGAAGGCGTAGGCAAACAAAATGACAAGATACTTACGATTTTAAAAGTAGACAAACTCTTAGAGAGAGATTTCTAGAAAGCTACTGCAAAAATGCTATAGCGCTCTGCGTCAGACCAATATATCTTTGGCAATCTGGAATTGATTGGCCGTCATCAAATGCACCTTGGGGTGCAGCTGCATTATCTCATCAAAAAGATTCTTGCTCAGTTCAAAACCGACCTTATACTCCTCTTCGGGTGAAATATCATGCGCTTTCCGAAGCGACTCTATCCAGATCTTTGGAACATGTATGCCTGGCACGTGCGAGGCCAAAAACTGTGCAGTACGCAGCTTTGTAATAGGAAAGATCCCCAGTATGATCTGCGCTTTTTGTGCCGATTCGCAGCAGTCGCTTTTGGCATTTTCGAGCAGCTCAAGAAGAAGCTTTGCATTGTCGATGCCATAGACGGGCTGAGAGATTAGACCGATTGCGCCGTGCTCTATCTTTTTTTTCATTTTTTTCTGCAGCGTCTTGGGGTTGGTGGAGAAGGAGTTTGTCACGGCAAAAGGAAAAATATGCTGTGGCTTTTCAGCTAGCGGTTTTCCGGCATAGTCGATGCCGCTGTTAAGACAGGTGATGATGTCTAACAGAAGCGATGAGTTACCGTCAAAGACGCCTTTCGCATTGGGCTGGTCAGACATAGCCGCGCTGTCGCCGGTAAGGGCAAGCACCGCGCGTATGTCGAACTCATTGCCGCCAAGCAGATCAGACTGCAAGGCAATTCGGTTGCGATCACGCATACTCATTGTCGCCAGTACGGGCTTATTAAAGGTATTTTGTAGCTTTAGTGCAGCGAACATGGCATTGTATTTGAGCTTTGCCAGAGGATTGTCTGTTGTGGAAAAGCCGTCAACAAGAGTGTCCAGACCAAGGGCTTTTATCTTGTCAATAACGGGCTGGAAAACCGGAGAGTGAGAGGGTGTCGTCTCTAGAGTGATGTATCTGCCGTTTTGCAGTTTTTCGATAAGGGTGTCAAACAAAGTCTATCCTGTTTTCTCATTGCCGGTTAAGTGGCAGTTTGAGAATTGCTGGGTATAATTCCGATAATTAATTGACATTATAGCAGTAATGCTATTGAGAGAAGATAATAATGAAATTATGCGTATTTGATTTTGATTCGACGCTGATGGACGGCGAAACGATCGATTTTTTTGCCGAGCCTTTAGGGCTGAAAGAGAAGGTCTCTGCGATCACCGACAAAGCGATGCGGGGTGAGATGGACTTTTTTGAGAGCCTGACACAGAGAGTAGGGCTCTTAAAAGGGCTTGAGTTTTCAAAAGTCGAAGAGATCTGCCGAAATCTCCCTTTTATGCCAGGGGCAAAAGAGACGATAAGCGCATTGAAAAAGGCCGGCTGTGCGGTAGTCTGTTTCAGCGGTGGGTTTCGTACAGCGACCATGCACGGCAAAGATGTTTTAGGCTACGATGCGGACTTCTCGAATGTCCTGCACCATAAAAACGGAAGACTGAGCGGTCTTGTCGGGGGAGACATGATGTTTGACTTCTCAAAAGGCGATATGATAGAGCGCCTTCAGACTATCCTTGGCGTCGACAGGTCGCAGACAATGGTCGTCGGCGACGGGGCAAATGACAGAAGCATGTTTGCACATGCCGATACACGCGTCGCCTTTTGTGCCAAAGAGATACTGAAAAAAGAGGCCAACATTATTATAGAGACAAAAGAGCTAACACAAATTTTAGATAAGGTAAAACTATGACCTACTGGGAACAAGAGTGTCCAAATATATCGCTGCATGAAAGATTGACAAGCATTATAAACAATGATGATGTTAAAATAGCAAGAGATGACAAAGAGCTTTTTAGAACGCTTAAGCGCCATTTGACGCGTAAAGAGCTGCATGCTTTCTGTATGAAAGAGGGCGGTAAAAACAATCAGGAGATCGCTGAGCGAGTCGGCATAAAACCCGAAGAGACAGATCTTTTACTGCGTAAAGCACTGAGAAAAATAAAACATTCAAAGGTCACTGCGGAGATCTTTATAAAAAATGAAGAGAGATCAAAAAACAGTTCTTCTGCCGAAAAACCATTTTCCGAATAAATGTCTATTTTACAGGAAGAGGCTGGCCGAGAGAAGGGTCTTTGCATAATAGCGAACTGATATTTGACTCGCTTAAGTCCGCTTTTACAAACTCTGTCGTCGTGACCTCTCCTGTTGAAGCGTCGGTTGCAGAGATAACCCAGCTTCCATCTGCGCGTCCATCAAAATATCTGTAGTCATAAACAGAAATATTTTCCGCAGGCAATAAGATTGTTTTGAATCGATCGTCTTGCGGAGTAGAGGGTGAGGTCCAGGCGATGGAGATGTTTCTGTCATGGCTTTTCTTTGTCGTTAAATAAGTACATTTTATTTTGTATATCTCGTCCTCATTGACAACTTCACACTTCAATGCATCCTTGGCAAAAAGAGACAAGGTAAACATTAATAGAGGAATAAAAAACTTAGTCATAGATAATCCTTTAGTATGATAATGTAACAATTATAGCAAAAAGATAAGCTACATAAATAAAATATATCAAATATCCTATGATACTTTTTAAGACAAAACAGGCAAAATAAATAAAATATTTATCAGTTAGTTTATTTTTTAACTCACTTTTATAGATTTCATGTATTATATTGTTTATATTTACTTAACTGGAGTTCATAAAATGAAAAAACAAACATCTGTATTGATGGCTGCTATCGTTGCTCTTGGCTTAATGTCAACAACAGCTTCAGCTGATATCAAAAAAGGTCAAAAAGGCTACCTGAAAACTTGTAAAAAGTGTCACGGTAATGGCACTAAAGGCGCAGGAATGCAGACACAAGACGGCTGGACAGAAATGTTTGCAAATGATGCTGCGCTCATCATAAAAAAACACGAAGGCACAAAAGCGGAAAAATACTTTAACAGCGATAAATTTAAAGAGGCTGCACCGCACTTTAAAGACTTCTTGTTCCAATATGGATCGGATTCAGGAAACGTCCCTTCTTGTGGTTGATTAAAGGCTAATATTCAGGGCATCCTGCATCTGAGTATTGGCATCAGCGTACCACTAGGGTGCGCTTTCTTCTCTTCGCTATCCTAACTTTTAAAATCTAACAAATTCCTTATTTCAGTCTTATCTCAAACTCTACACGTCGTGAACGGACACTGTCCTCATTGTCATTTTTATAGAGCAGATTTGAGTAGGAGTAGCCGTCTGTACTAAGTATCTGGCTTATCCATTTGCGGTACTGTTTCACCGGGCCAAGCTGATAGCTGTAGTCAAGCACGTGCATGGCTCTGTCATTGGAGAGATGGGCGTTATTGAGATAGCGCTGAGTTTCGGGAGCGATCCATTCGCTCGAGGTGTATCCGTTGACACGAAGGTGTTTTATTTCGCTCTTGTAGCGCGCCATCACTTTTAATAAACGCGGCATAAACTCGGACAGGGTTGATTTATGCTGTTGTGTCAGCGTCGAGCTTCCCTGTTTGAAAATCAAGCCGTCGTGGGTGATACGCAGGTCCTTGTAGATATGGACACGTGGTGACGCTGCAAATTCAGCGAGCAGGGCTTCGTAGAACCCACGATATTTTTTGCTCTCTTTTTTAACCATACTGCCATCATCGTTGAGTTTGAGGACCCATATCTGACGCCCCATATCTGAAAATGAGTTGCTGAAACCGGCGATGGCGAAGCTGTTGTCGTGCAGAAGTGCCACGCTTTTGAAGGCATCCTGACGCTTCTTTCCAAATTTCCTCTCCCAGAGTATATTGGCATTGTGGTCGTAGTAGCGCACAAGCCCATCCATATCAGAGGAACCCGGTTTTTTGGAATAGCCGATGCCGAGGATATTGCCTTTGAGGTCGATGCAGATGTCGCTAAGTTGCTCATCAACATCGGCATAAAGGTTCTTCTCCCAGAGGGTATTACCTTTGTTGTCGATGGTGATCAGGCGGATGTTCTCCTTGCTGTCTTTGTTCTCGAAGCTGGCGGAGATAAGGTAGTTTTCTTCGTCGGTGCGGATAATCTTGAAGGCTTTTTGACGGCCCTCTTTTGGAAAACTTTTGATCCAGAGTGAGTCACCGGTATCGCTTATTTTTGCCGCGATGAGTGTCGAACTGTTTGACTCCTGCGAAAGACCGATCACAATGAAGCCGCCATCTCCTGTAGAGACAGCGTCAACCCCGGTATCTTTGCCTGTTGTGCCGTATTTCTTTTCCCATTGTATATCACCGCTGCGCCCAAACCTGACCAGATAGATGTCATTCTTGCCCAGTCCCTGCACAAAGATGTCATCATGCAGGTTGCGTGAGGTCTGTGATGTTCCTATAGCGACACTTCCGCCGTCTTCAAGGCTGACTAGCGCGTGCAGCTGGTCAAAATTTGCCGTGCCGAATTTTTTAAGATGATTTTGGCGTCCCTGCGTATCCAAGGAGGCCATCATCATCTGCCCGCTATGGGTATAGCCTCCAAGAAGATAGCCATTTTCAGCTGTTTTTATGATGGCTTTACCACGGTTGAACTCCGAAAGATTCAAGCTGACATCGGTGATAATCTGCGCGCTTTCGCCCAGTTTTATCAGACGAAGCTGCTCGCCCTGAGCGCTCCCCTTGGCGGCAAGATAGTCAAAGGCGTTGGTGTAGCTCTGCGACGCCACACTGTTCTTTGTGGCAAAGTTTTGTGTGTAGCCGACTAGAGAGAGCGTGTGGTCGTGGTCCTCGACGATATCAAGGGCCTCATCATCGAACTCTTTTCCGATAATGATCTGGTAGTCGTCGGATTGAAATTCACTGATGGCGCAATGCAGGGAGGAGATAAGGAGTATACAGATCAGAAGAGACTTCATCGGCGTCCATTTTAGCAAGAGAGAGCAAGATGCATACCATCTCCGGCATTTTATAACATTGAGTCGAGCCCCTACTCATTTGGAGATACAGCCCCATAATTCTTAAGTATAGGTATGAGTGAAACCCGCTTATTATCAATGGCTATTTTCAAGGCAGAGAGCCCTTTTTTGGCAGAGATATTGACATCGGCGCCGGCCTCTAGAAGAAACTTCACAATCTCTTTTTGATTATAGTAAACAGCCAGCATCAGCGCTGTCCATCCAAATTTGTCAAAGATATTCATCTGGGCGCCCTGTTTTAGCAGTATGCTCAGGGCCTCAATGCGTCCAAGTGAAGAGGCGATCATCAGCGCTGTTCGCTTATTCTTGTCTGTTTGATCGATCTTGGCTCCGAGTTTTATTAGCAGTTTCATGTGTGCAATGCTTTTTTTGTCCGGACGGTGGCTTGCAGTTTGCATCAAAGGTGACCACCCCAATTTGTCGTGATTGTTGTTGACGTGCGCACCCTTGCTCATCAACAAGGTTTCCAGGTCTCTGAGTTCCTGTTGAAGCCTCTTGTCGACTACCCGGCGCAGCGCCTTGTGTGTTAAGCTCAGAGGGGTTTCTATGCCGTCGCGTATATTGACATTGGCACCGGCTCCGATCAGCAACCGTACGGCTTGAATATTAAACCGTCTGATGGACATGGTCAGCGCGGAGGTGTGTCTGTGGTTTTGCTGATCGAGGGTGGCGTTGCGGCTGATCAGTATCTCCAGAAGTTTTAAGCGTGAGGGCTCCATGGCAGCCATAATAAGTGCCGAGTTGCCGCTTTGGTCTGCTTCGTCTATGCTGATCCCTTTGTTGAGCAGGTAGATCAAAAGCTTGGGATTGTTCCCTTCTATGCACAGGTGCAGCAAGGTTCGTTTGTTGGGAGGAAAATGGTGGATATGCGTGCCGAGATTGTAGTAGTAGACAAGGGCGTGAAGGTTTCCCATCAGTGCCGCTTCAAAAATGTTTGATACATCGAAGCTGAGTCTGTTTGAGGGGAGCTGAGTATTTTGCGAAAAGGCGCCATAGCGCAGTAGAAGTTCTATTGTCTTCTCGTTTTTGCTCTCATAGGCATAATCAAGAGCTCTGCGGTTGAAGTCGTCGATATGGTTGACATCACAGCCGTAGCTCAGTAGGCACTGCAGGGCCTCTATCTTCTCATGTTTGACAGCGTAGCAGAGCGCTGCTATATGCCTCTGCTCGCATTTGTCAGGATCAAGGCCTGCTTCGATGAGAAGTCTCAGCGCATCGGCACTGTCCTTGTCTATAGCGGTGATGAGTTCCTGGCATGCCTGTTTTAGAAAATGTTCTTCTTCGGGATGAGTCATTTTTGTACCCAAAATCAGGCTGCTTTGTAAGTGCTGTAGAAATGTCATGACGCGCTCTTTTGGATAGTTTTAAGTTATTGAATATAGAGTAGTCAAATACATATTAAAAAAAAATAAGATATGGGATTAGCAAGAATTTTAAAGTAGAGAGTAAAATAGAGAAGGAGAAGGTCTTGTGTTCAGCTTCGCCAAAAGGCGAAAGCCAAAGCTATTTATCCGACGATGTTGTCGAATGGATAAGCAACGATTGCCTTACGTGAAACAGTGTAAGGTACCAATGCCGCTTGACGTGCACGTTTGATCGCATTTGAGATCATTTCCTGGTGACGCTTACAGTTGCCTGTCAAACGGCGAGGCATGATCTTATAGCGCTCTGATAAAGAGTGCTTGATCGAGTTAGTATCTTTGTAATCGATGAAGTCAATTTTTGCTTCACAGTATTTACAATAACGTTTTTTGTATTTTCTTCTTTCAGCCATAATTATTTCCTTATGATATTTCTAGAACGGAATCTCATCTTCGTCGATGTCGATTACCGGGATGTTGTGTTGAGGCATCTCTTGTCTTTGCTGGCTCTGCGGCTGCTGTTGCTGCGCATTGCCGTAGCTGTTTTGCTGACCATAGGCTTGCTGCTGTTTAGGCTGAGCGTATGATTGCTGAGAGTGCGTTGACGCGCCTCCCTGGCTGTTTTGCTGTGCAGGAGCGTCATATCCGCCACCCTGAGCTGCATCGGCCTTGGAGTCGAGCATCTGCATTGTCTCGACGATCACACTGTGCTTTGAGCGCTTGCTGCCGTCTTGAGCAACCCACTGATCAAAATTCAGTCTGCCTTCGACAAGAATCTTGCTACCACGTCTAAGGTACTGGTTCGCAACTTCAGCAGAGCGGCCGAAAAAAGTGATGTCGATAAAACATACCTCTTCCTTGCGCTCTCCGTTTTGGGTGAACTTGCGACTAGTCGCGATCGCCGTGTTTGCTATAGCGCTTCCGCTCTGTGCATAACGCAATTCGATATCGCGAGTGAGATTTCCTACCAGTACAACTTTATTAAACATAGTTTTTCCTTAGACTTACGCGTCTGCTTTTACTTCGTCTGCCGGAGCTTCAGGAGCTGGAGTTTCAGCTACAACCGGTGTTTCTGCTACTACAGCCGGGGCTTCTGCCGCAGCTTCAGGTGCTTTTGCAACCTTAAGTGTCTTGGCTACCATATCTTCCCATGCTTTGATTTCGCGTTTGCTGTCATACTTGACAGTGACGAAACGAAGTACATTTTCGTTGATGCGGTAAAGACGCTCAATTTCCACGATTGCAGATGGAGCAATTTTGAAATACATAATGTGGAAATAACCACGTGGATTTTTGTTGATTTCGTAAGCAAGTTTTTTCATACCCTTAGCTTCGCGACCAACGATCTCACCACCATCTTTAGTGATGTTGTTTTCGATTTGTGCAATGGCTGCTTCCATTTCTTCGGCAGTCAATGTCGGTTTTAGGATTACGAGGTTTTCGTAATGTCTCATAGAGATCTCCTTTTGGATTTATAGCACCTTCTGGATTAAGACAGTTTCATAGAAACTGTCTATTATGCATTTCATATTGGCGCCTAATATACAATATACGGGCCACCATTGAAACACAAAGAGCAAGGAACTCGCGAATTCTATCCAATCTCGTCTTAAAAAGTTATTAGAGGTACCTTCATGAAATCGAATCTCTCAATCTCTTGTTTAATGTTTTGCTATTTGAAGATTTGCTGCTATAGCAGGGTCTGAAGTTTTAAAAGTGAAGAGAGGAGCAGGGCACTGTTGTCTTTGTGTCCGCCGCTTTTTAGAAGCAGTTCAGTCTGCAAAAGGTGGTCTAGAAGTCTCTCGTAGGTGCGCAGTTTAAATCGTATGCACAGTGCCGCGCGCTCTTTTTCCACAAAGGCGGGGAGTTTGTAGCCCAGGACAGCGGCCGAATCGATGGTGCCGTTGACTTTGATGTAGGTGTGAAAGAGAAAAAGCTGGGTGATAAAATTGCTGATGGCCGTGATGATCTGAACCTCGTTTTCCCCTGTTTCCAAGAGACGCTCAAGGTTGGAACGGAAATCATTTTTTTCCAGCAAAGCCATGATGAGCTGGTCGAGTTTGACCTCGGCCAGGGGAAAGACAAGCTCGTCAATCTCTTGGGCATGGATAGGTTTTTGCAAGACAGAGAGTTTTTCAAGCTCGTTGCAGGCCAGAGAGAGATTGGAGTTTTGGCTAAGCAGCAGATGCGTTATCGCGTCCTCGGTGATCTGCAGGTGGAGTTTCTGAGATGCCTGCCGGAGTATGCTTTTGGCCTCGCTGAAGTAGGGGTGGAAAAAACGGATGCTCTCCGCGCCCAGCTTTGGCGAAAAGGGTTTGCTCGAGGTTTTGAAGTCGCTGCCGTAGTAGCAGTAGATGAGGTAGTTTGAAGGGCTTTTGGCCACATAGGCGATCAGTTCGTCGAGCTCTTTGGCGGGGACTTTCTTTTCATTTTTTATAAGCAGCACATTGTTTCCACCGAAAAGAGAGCCCTGGGAGAGGTGCGCCCTGGCATCGTTAAAATTATAGTCCTGATGATAAAGCGAAAAGACATCATCCTCCGCAGCCCATGTGTCGCAGAGCTTCTGGGCATAAAAATCGATCATAAACTCAGACTCGCCAAAAAGCATCACCGCACGCGGCATACTGCCCTGCTGAAGTAGGCGTTCAAAATCCTGTTTTTTGATCACAGCAGCTCTTTGGGCGGAGGGCCTGCGAGCGCCTCGGCCTCTTCAAGAACCTCGATGTGACTGATAAAACGGGCGTAGATCTTGGTCGTGGCAATGCTCGCTTCGATCAGTTCTACCTCGATGTTGCCAAAGAGTTGCAGTCCCTCATCGCCGCGCAAGAAGATGCGCGCACCGATGATCTCGTCAAACAAGATCGCGACAGGGTAGGGTTCAAGGGAGACCACGCGGGCTTTGACACGTTTTCCTATCCGCTCGGCTGCCCAGCGGGCATATTTGCGGTTTTCAAGGTCTTTTGCCGTGTTGTCGGCCTCTCTTTCGAGTATGCTGATCTGCTCGCAAAGCGCATCGATGTTGCGCATCAGGTAGCCGGCCTGGTCGATATCGTCGGCCAGTATCGCTTTTAGAAGCCGGTGCACCATCAGGTCGGAGTAGCGTCTGATGGGCGAGGTGAAGTGGGTGTAGGTGTCAAATCCGAGCCCGAAGTGCCCCAAATTGTCGGGCGCATAGCGTGCTTGCATTTGCGACTGGATGATGAGGGTATCAACCTCTTCGGCCAGACCGAGCTGATCGGCTTTGCGCTGAATGTCCTCAATGGTCTGACGGATGGAGCCTTTGATCTCGATGTCGATGCCGATGCTCGAAAGCTGGGCATAAAGGGCCTGCAGTTTAAGCGGGCTTGGTGATTCATGCACACGGAAGACGCCGCGCTCAAACATGGAGGCCGCCGCCTTGTTTGCCAGGAGCATACAGTCTTCGATCAGGCCATGCGAAGGGGTCTCGGGTTCAGAATGGACACTCTCAATCAGCCCTTTGTCGTTAAGATGGATATCGAACTCGCGCGAACGGAAGTCATAGCCTCGGACCATACGTTTTTCGCGCAGTCCCTCGGTCACCTCTTTGAGTTTGGGAAGGTAGGCCATCGTGACCTTGTCATGCTCATCTTTGGCCTTCAATTCGCCCTCGAAAAAGGCGTCGACCTCGGCGTAGTTATAGCGGCGGCGCGAATGGATCAGGGTCTCGTAGAGCTCGGTAGAGGTCACATCGAGGGTCTGCGGGTCCAAAAATATCTTAAAGGTAAAGGCCAGTCTGTCTTCGTTGGGGCGAAGCGAACAGAGGTTCTCACTCAGCTCACGCGGAAGCATTGGCACGGACTTGTGCGGGAAGTAGACAGTAAAACCGCGGTACATCGCCTCGGTGTCTATGGGGCCGAAGGGCTCGACATAGGCGGAAACATCGGCGATAGCGACATAGAGGGCGAACTCTTTCTCATCAAAATAGATCGCGTCGTCAAAATCTTTTGCGGTGACAGGATCGATGGTGCAAAAGGGAAGATGGCGGAGGTCTTTGCGCTGTGGGTACTGTGAGGAGTCGACGCGCTCTCCGAAGGTCTTCGCCTGCTCCAGAATACTTTCATCAAACTCATTGTGACGGTTGAACAGAGCCAGGGCGATCAGTTCATCCACAAAAGGGTCATCCAGACTACCTAGATGGGCTTTGATCAGCTCGTTTTGATAATCGATCTGGAAGACGTCGTTGACCGTGTACTCGTCCAGTGCCTTAAGGGGAAGTTTGATTGTTACGGGGGTGTCGGTCTTGAGATCGCTGAGCACTTTTTGGCCGTTGACGAGCTTGATTGCGGCGACGCCGTAGACCTCGGCTTTTCCGACGATATGGACAACGACGGCCGAGGGTTTTCCCCGACGGCCGATAAGGCGCTGAACGATGACCAGGTCCTCTTTGTCCGCACCGTTGAGGTCTTTTTCCTCGATAAAGAGATCTTTCATTGAGGTGCCGATGACTTTGAGGTAGCCCGGACCGGTCTGTGTCATGTCGATGATGCCCGCGCGGTATTTGGAGTTAAGCGTGTAAGTAGGACCTTCGTGGTTTAAAAGTCCCTTGGCGTCGAGTTCATGCAGAAGCTCTTTTTCGTTAGGCTTAAGGTCGGCTTCGATGACACCGTGTGTTAGCTTGATTAAAAATATTTTCATGCAGACATTTTTGCTATAGCAGCGTCAAAGCTCTCTAGATCCAGAGCGTATTGGGCGACCAAGGCCCTGGCTTCGGCAAGGCTCTTGTCGCTAAAGAGCCCCTCGAGTGTCGTGGCGGTACGGATCACCTGGAGTACTTTGGAGGCCTCTTTGAGCGCAACATCGATTTCATCGGGTTCGCCGCAGTGACGGATAAGGCTGATGAGTTTTTCGTCAAACTTCCAGTGGTCAAAGATATCGGCGGAGACTTCGGCTGTATAGGTGTCGCAGAACTCCTTCTCGAGCGCGCGCACTGAATCGGCCGTAGCAAGTTTCTCATTGAAAAGCTGCTCTTTTTTCTCTTCGATAAGCATCTGAGAGATCAGGACCTTGCCGATCTCGATCAAAAAAGAAGCCGGCGAGAGAAACTCCATCATCTTCGGGTCTTTGCGAAGGTACCAGTTCACGGCCAGGGCATTTTGCGCCTTGGAAAAGTCGGAGAACTGTGTGTTGGTGATCCCGTAAGGTTTAAGGTTCAGATCAAAGCTTTTTTTAATGATCATCGCCAGTGCAAAACCGCGGATCGTTCCCATGCCAAAGAGGCCAACGGCCTGTGTGATGGAGCTGATCTCGCGGGTAAAGCCGTAGAGCGGGGAGTTCGCAGCCTTCAAGATGTCTGCCGTCAGGAGAGGATCGCGCTCAAGCACCTTGACCATGTCATCAAAACTGGAGTTGGGATTGTGGTAGATCGCTTCAAGCTGTATCGCTGATTCGGGCAAAGCGGGCAGTTGTTGGATTTTTTGTTTTAGAGCTGGATTCATTTGATCTCCTTGCGAGTCGCCGTTCGTTTAATGGTAATATTTTAGTTGAGTTCGCATTAGGCCTTACTGAAAAACAGGCTGTATTGCGTCCGATGAAAACTTACAAAGCATAAAGCGGGGGAAATTTTACAGCCAAAGAGAAAATTTCAGCCCATTTTGAGAAGAACTCTAGTATAATCCCGAAAATTTTAAGTCAAAATTTAGGGCATCTCTAGAGATACCCTTTAGACTTACATCCAAAAGAAGGACTACTCCTATGGCATTAAATGTTTACTATGACAAAGATTGTAATATCGAACTGATCAAAGGCAAAAAAGTTGCAATGATCGGTTTTGGTTCTCAAGGGCACGCACACGCTGAAAACCTACGTGACAGCGGTGTTGAAGTGGTTATCGGTCTTCGTAAAAGCGGATCTAGCTGGGCAAAAGCGGAAGCTAAAAACTTCAAAGTCATGACAGTAGCAGAAGCCTCTGCTGCGGCTGACCTTGTCATGATCCTTCTTCCGGATGAAAATCAGGCGGAGATCTATGCCAACGAGATCGCTCCAAACCTTAAGTCAGGCGCAACGATCGCATTCGGCCACGGTTTCTCGATCCACTACGGACGCGTAAAGCCCGCAGCCGACATCAACGTCACGATGATCGCTCCAAAAGCTCCGGGTCACACAGTACGTTCTGAGTTCGTTCGCGGCGGCGGGATTCCTGATCTTATCGCTATCGGTCAAGATCCAAGCGGCAAGACAAAAGAGCTCGCACTCTCTTACGCTTCTGCCATCGGCGGCGGACGTACGGCTATCATCGAGACGACCTTCAAAGATGAGACAGAGACTGATCTTTTCGGAGAGCAGGCTGTTTTATGCGGCGGCGCGGTATCTTTGGTGCAGGCCGGATTTGAGACATTGACAGAAGCGGGTTATGCTCCTGAATTAGCCTACTTTGAGTGTCTTCACGAACTAAAACTCATCGTTGATCTTATGTTCGAGGGCGGGATCGCTGATATGCGTTACTCCATCTCCAACACGGCTGAGTACGGCGACTATGTTTCTGGCAAGCGCGTTATCAACGCCGAGTCAAAAGCAGCGATGAAAGAGATTCTAAAAGAGATCCAGGACGGCCGTTTCGCAAAAGACTTTATCCTTGAAGGTCAGGCGGGCTATCCTCGTATGAACGCTGAGCGTGCCAATGCACGTGCTTCGTTGATCGAGCGTACGGGTGTTAAACTTCGTACCATGATGCCATGGATCTCCAAAAACAAAATCGTAGACACTACTAAAAACTAAAATAGCGACGCACTTGCTGCGTCACTACGTTCGTCACGTACCTGCGTACGCTTCCTCTCTATGT
>JACUTT010000026.1 GCA_014859655.1 Campylobacterales bacterium | reverse complement strand
TGCAAGATTTCTCTCTTTTCCCCTCCCTTCGGGCGAAAGAGAGATGCCCACACTCTGCGTTGCCTCTTCTTGCCTTAGCTATGGCTAGGGCTTCAAAGGGTCGCCTTGATTGTGAACATCTCTCTATCGCTGAAGGCATTTGGGGTTTTTAGAGGTGCCCTATAGTTACTCTGTTTTTATCGAATAGATTTGTTGTTGACAGATTTCAAGTTTAAATCACAAGGAGATTAAGATGAGTGAGGTGCATTTAATTGCAGGGAGCCTCATCGCTTTCATTATGCTGATTGAGTCTGCCGTTGATTTATATCAAGAAGTAAGACATTCTGAGTGAGAGAAATTTACAGGACCGGAGTTGCTAAAAGGTCTTGAGAGTTTTTTAAAGAGCCTCTTTCTTTTTTGCCTTCAGAAGTTTTTTATACTCTTTGTCAAACTTCTTACGGCGTATATAGGAGAGCTTCTCAATAAAAAGCTTTCCGTCGAGATGATCTATCTCATGCTGCACGGCAACTGAAAGCAGCCCATCTGCTTCGAGACTTTTTTCATTCCCATGGCGATCTTGATAGTTAAGGGTAAGTTTTTCATACCGTTCAACATCTTCATAAAAATTCGGAACACTTAAACATCCCTCTTGGTAAACCGTCGTGCCCTGCTGATTTGAGAGTTTAGGATTGATGACCTCAAGCAGATTGTCATGTGTTTGTTCGCCTTCTTCATCAGGAATACAGAGAATGAGGACACGTTTTGAAACAGCGATCTGAATGGCAGCCAGGCCTATTCCATTGCTTTCCATCATCGTATCATACATATCATCAAGAAGCTGGTGCAGAGCCGCATCAAAGACAGTGACCTCTTTTGATACGCTTTTAAGACGCTTATCGGGGTAGACAATTACAGGCTTCTTCATTGACCTTCATTGTCCTTTGTGCAGACGGAGTAGTCCTCCGCATCATTCCCGTAAGCATACTCCATCGCGTTGAGCGCACAGACCAGACTCTCTTCTATAGAGCGTGATGCATCGATGTTTGCGATGCCGATAGAGATCTTCAGCTGGATCTCTTTTTCTGCCAAAAAGAAATTGCTTGAAGAGACAAGATCGCAGAGGCGTTCGCTGGCACGTTTTGCACTGGCAATATCCGTATGCTTGAGTACCATAGCAAAGACACCGTTGCCGTAGTGGGCAACAACATCGCTGCGGCGAGAGGTTTTCAGTAGCAATCGGGCGATGGTTCGGGTCATCATCATCAGCGCTTTTTTGTTCTCGATGACATCTTCGATCTCTTTTGAGAGTTCTATAGTGATCAAAGAACTGGTATGCTTAAACTCTTCAATAAGGTTTTTCTCCTGCTCCAGCTTGTTCAGGAGGTAGCGCTTGTTATAGATGCCGAACTGGTTGTCGTAGATGGTCTCGTTCTCGACATTTTTCAAGATGCCGGCCGTGTCCTGATAGAGGTCTTTCATGTGATCGACCTGCTTTTTTAGGATGCTATTGAGTTTCCCCACATCCTGCTCTAAGGCGGTGACGGTAGAGAAGACGGAGGTGGCGTCCGGGTTGCTTCCGAGTTCGCTTCGGCGTTTGGCCAATATCTTTGACATGAGGGCCATGTTCTTGTAGAGGTTGGCTGTCACCTGCAAAATAGATTTAATTGAAGTAAAGCCCGATTTCAGGCTCTTCTCTAATGCAATAGTTTTTTCATCATCGCTGTTGTCTTCAAACTCAAGCACCGCATTGATCTGCTGGCGCAGGGTCTCTGACTTGTCCTCTAAAAGACGGTCAAAATAGAGCGCAAAGTTGTTGGGGGTCGGAGGAAGGTTGTCATGTATGAGGCGTGAGAGGACCTCTTTTGAGTACATCTCCAGATCGCTGGTCGGCTGGCTTAGATCCGAAGACGAATCGACTCCGCCGAAAGAAGGCACATCATGGCTTGCATTTATAGCGGAAATATTCCGTCGTTTTCGAAGATTTCCTGCCATGCCCGCACCTTACTTTTTAGAGTTTTTTGTAATGACTTCGTCAATCATACCGTATTTTTTGGCTTCTTCTGCAGACATAAAGTTGTCTCTTTCGGTATCGAGAACAATTTTTGCTACTTTTTGACCCGTATTCTCCGCAAGGATAGCATTCAGGTCATCTTTCATGCGCTGGATTTCTTTTGCCTGGATCTGAATATCAGTAGACTGACCCTGGGCACCGCCTGAGGGCTGGTGGATCATGATTCGGGAGTTAGGAAGCGAATAACGCTTCCCTTTTGTTCCCGCGCTGAGTAGAAATGCGCCCATAGAAGCCGCCTGTCCGACACATATCGTCGAAACATCAGGTCTTATGTAGTTCATCGTATCAAAAATGGACATCCCGGATGTAATTACACCGCCCGGAGAGTTGATATAAAAATAGATATCTTTCTCAGGATCTTCTGCTTCAAGAAAAAGAAGCTGCGCTATGATAGTAGAAGCGACCTGGTCATTAACCTCGCCGCTTAGCATAATAATACGGTCTTTTAAAAGACGTGAAAAGATATCATACGATCTCTCCCCGCGCCCTGTTTTTTCAATTACATAAGGAATATAACTCACATTAGTCCTTTAGTTTTGCGTCGATCAGTTTTGTAAGGACCTTGTCTTCTACCATCGCCATCTGGATGGCAGGAAGGTAGCCGGATTTTTTGTAGTTGTCATAAACACCTGCAGGGTCTTGACCCATCTGTATCGCTTCAAAATAGATCGTCTGCATCACTTCATTCTCTTCGACTTTGATGTTTTCAGCCTTGGCCAGAGCATCAATGATAAAGGTTGCTTTTACCGAACGTGTCGCATCTTCGCGGAACTCTTCGCGAAGGGTCTGGACTTTTTCAGCGTTCTCTCTAAGTTCACTGATCTCTTCTTCGTTCATCGTCTGTGCTTTTTTGTTTAACGCCATGTCCATCTCCTGCTCA
Organism: Campylobacterales bacterium; assembly: GCA_014859655.1. Classification (GTDB taxonomy): domain Bacteria; phylum Campylobacterota; class Campylobacteria; order Campylobacterales; family Sulfurimonadaceae. The sequence goes on along the minus strand of JACUTT010000026.1, from coordinate 22,598 downwards.
ACAACAAAGGCAGGAAGGTCGAAGTTGAATGTCTCAACGAATTTTTCAAGCAATGCCGGCTTTAGCTCGTCATTGTAAAGTTTAGAAAGCGCTTCGTTTTCAAGCTGTTCCTGAACCTTCTCTTTGAGCATATCCATGCTTGCATCTTCTTCGCCAGGAAGCATCTTCTTCGCCAATGCAGCGTCAAGACGTACTTTTTCTTTTTCCTGGATAGCGTTGACCTTTACCTTGAAATCAGCATCTTTGCCGGCAAGCTCTTTGCCGCCATAGTTTTCAGGGAAGGTGACTTTTATAATCTTCTCTTCGCCTTTTTTCATTCCGATGACCTGCTCTTCAAAGCCCGGAATGAACTGTTTGCTTCCAAGTGTCAATGAAAAGTTTTCAGCCGCGCCGCCCTCAAAGAGTACGCCGTCTACAGAGCCTTCGAAGTTGATAAGTGCAGCGTCGCCTTCAACAAGCGCGCGCTCCTCTTCAACGTCTACAAGTGTAGCCTGTGACTGTGCAAGTTCTTGGATGCGATCCGTTACGGCTTTGGCAGTAATATTTGGTTTTTTGACATCAGGGACCAGGTCGGCATAACCGTCGATTTTGATCTCAGGACGCATAGCGATCTTGATCTCGACATCGATCTTGTCATCCGATTTTTCAAACTTGACGATCTGAGGCTCGCCGATAAGTGCGTCGCTTGCAGTGCCGAGGTCTTTCAGACCCAGGTCAAGTGCTTTGCGCAACTCTTCGGCTTCGGCATCTTGAACAAGACGCTCGCCATACTGTTTTTTCACGGCAGAAACAGGTACTTTTCCCTTGCGGAAACCGTCGATTTTTGCATCTTTGGAGAGCTGTTTGGCAAGGCGCTCCAAGTTGGCATCTATATCAGCTTTTGCTAATGTAGCAGTGATTTCAGCATTTGCGCCGTCGATTCTATTGGTTTTAAGTTCCATTAAATCCCTTTTGTGTTTTGGTAGCAGATCGCATTGGCGAATGTTACCAGTTGATTAATTTGTGCGATTTTAGCGAAACATTCCTTTTTTTTCTATAAGTAGGATAGGTTTACCTCCAAACAAGCGAAGAAGTGATATTCTGTCAAGACTAAAAATGAGGGTATGATTGTGAGCGATCTCAACAAAGAAGCGTTTGAAAATGCAGTGAAGACAATGATGCGCAGTGTCGGGGAAGATCCGGAGCGTGAAGGGCTTCTCAAAACACCCGAACGCGTCCACAAGGCGTATGAGTTTATGTATGGCGGCTACAAAGAGGATCCGAACGAGGTTCTTAACTCGGCGCTTTTCACCAGCTCAAACGACGAGATGGTCCTCATCAAAGACATTGAGCTCTACTCCACCTGCGAGCACCATCTGCTGCCCATTATCGGGCGTGCCCATGTTGCCTATATCCCCGACGGCAAAGTTGTCGGTCTCTCCAAGATCCCCCGTGTCGTCGACATCTTTTCGCGCCGAATGCAGATACAAGAGCAGCTGACGGAACAGATCGCTGACGCCATCATGAAGACGATCAAGCCAAAAGGGGTCGCGGTTGTGATCCAGGCACGCCATATGTGTATGGAGATGCGCGGCGTCGAGAAGATCAACTCAACCACCACATCATCTGCTCTGCGCGGACTCTTCAAAAAAGATGAGAAGACCAGAGCGGAGTTCTTCAGCCTGATTAATGCACCGGTGGGAAACAGGTACTAAGATGCCTCTAAATTCCCTGCGCGAGCGCATCAAAGGCCAAAACTTTTCGCCGACCTTCGGAATGATCACCGAGATCAACTCCAACATTGTTTTGGCAAAAGGGCTTCGCGTCAGTATCGGGGACACGGTCTGTATGGTCTCACGCGACACCAATGCGCATACGCTCGGAATGGTCACAGAGGTCCGAACGGCCTATTTTTCGATCAGCCCCTTCTCTTTTGTTGAGGGCTACTGCGTGGGAGACGAGGTCTTTCTGGATCAAAACGGCATGAAGATCAGCGTCGGCCCGGAGCTTTTGGGGCGGGTAGTCGACCCTTTTATGAAGCCGATCGACGGCAAAGGAGAGATCCTTAGCAAGGTCAAAGCCTCTATAATCAAAAAACCCATTGCCGCGATGTCACGCGGGATGATAGACGAAAAGTTCTCTGTGGGCGTGAAGACCATCGATGCGCTTTTAAGCTGCGGAAAAGGCCAAAAGCTGGGTATTTTTGCCGGCAGCGGTGTCGGAAAATCGACGCTGATGGGGATGATAGTGCGCGGTTCGCAGGCACCGGTGAAAGTTGTCGCCCTGATCGGCGAGCGCGGACGCGAGGTACCCGAGTTTATCGAGAAGAACCTGGGCGGCGACCTCACGAACACCGTCATCGTGGTCGCTACGAGCGATGACTCTCCTTTGATGCGAAAATACGGGGCCTTTTCTGCGATGAGTGTGGCGGAGTATTTTAAAGAGCAGGGACAGGATGTGCTCTTTATGATGGACTCGGTCACCCGTTTTGCTATGGCGCAGCGTGAGATCGGTCTGGCGCTTGGCGAACCGCCGACCTCTAAAGGGTATCCGCCCTCCGCACTGACGCTTCTGCCCCAACTGATGGAAAGAGCGGGAAAAGAGGAGGGAAAAGGCTCGATCACGGCCTTTTTCACCGTTTTGGTCGAGGGCGACGATATGAACGACCCCATCGCCGACCAGTCGCGCTCCATTCTTGACGGACACATCGTCCTTTCGCGCGAACTGACCGATTTCGGCATCTATCCGCCTATTCATATACTCAATTCCGCCTCAAGGGTCATGAACGACATCATCTCGCCCGAGCACTTTGAAGCCGCGCGCAAATTCAGACGCCTCTATACATTATTAAAAGAGAATGAGGTTTTGATCCGCATCGGGGCCTACACGGCAGGGCACGATGCCGAACTTGACGAGGCGATCTCTAAAAAAGAGAAGATGGAAAAATTCGTTTCGCAAGGCTCGGGATATATTTCGGATTTTGAAGAGAGCGTGCAGACCCTGGTCTCTTTGATGAACCTCCCGAAGAATTCTTAAATAGTAAATTTTACAAATTAATCTTAAGCATAAACTTAACAAATATCTATTATCATCACAAATATAAAGAGGACAAAAAGAGTCTGAATTAAACCTGAGTATTATAATCGAATAATAAGACTCGAAAAAGGATAACAATGCAAGTATATTTAGATAATAATGCAACAACAATGCTGGATCCAAAAGCGCTAGAGGCGATGATGCCTTACCTGAGCGAACTCTACGGCAATCCTAACTCGCTCCATAAGTTTGGAACCAAGACACACCCGGGGATTCGACGTGCTATAGACCAGGTCTATGCCGGCATAGGTGCTACCGACAATGATGACATTGTCTTCACCTCATGTGCAACGGAAGCCAACAACTGGGTATTGAAATCTGTCTGGGCTGACCTTATGCAGCACGGCGATAAAAACCACATTGTCACAACCGAGGTGGAGCACCCTTCTATCCTTGCGACCTGCCACTATCTTGAAGAACAGTGCGGCGTGAAGGTGACCTACCTGCCTGTCAACGAAGAGGGTGTTGTCGAAGCGCACACGGTCAAGAGTTTTATCACCGACAGAACAGCACTTGTCTCGATCATGTGGGCAAACAATGAAACAGGAATGATCTTCCCGATCAAAGAGATCTCTGACATATGTAAGGAAAAAGGTGTTTTGTTTCACACCGATGCGGTTCAGGCTGTAGGCAAGATCCCCGTCAATGTCAAAGAGTTTGACATCGCCTTTATGTCTTTTTCGGCGCACAAGTTTCACGGTCCAAAAGGCGTGGGCGCGCTCTATATCAAGAACTCCCGCAAGCTTACACCGCTTCTTCACGGTGGAGACCAGATGGGCGGACGCCGTTCGGGAACACTGAATGTAGCGGGCATCGTCGGAATGGGCGAGGCGCTTGAGATAGCAACGACAAACATCGAAGAGAAGATGGCCAGTATCGCGAAGATCCGCAACCGGATCGAAGATGAGCTCTTGAAGCTAGAAGATGTCTTTGTGGTCGGAAACCGCGCGAACCGTACACCGAATACCATCCTTATCTCGGTGCGCGGCGTCGAGGGCGAAGGGATGCTTTGGGATCTTAACAACGCACTCATTGGCGCGTCGACAGGTTCGGCATGTGCATCGGAGTCCCTAGAGGGAAATACGGTCATGCTGGCCATCGGTGCGGACAACGAGCTTGCCCACACGGGTATGCGTCTGAGCCTGAGTCGTTTTACGACGGAAGAGGAAGCAGACTATGTGATCGAGGCCTTTAAAAAAGGGGTCGCACGTCTTCGCCAGATCTCCAGTTCCTATGCCAAGGTCCAGCCAACAGCCGGCGGAGAAGTTCGCGAATGTGAACTCCACCACCACTAAAAAGAGCAAAGCGCCAAGGTGCGGGGGTACTACGCCGAGTTGTGTGACGGATGTAAAGTGTTAACATTCGTAGAAACTCAGCGTTAGCGTAGCTGTGAGGGTTTTGCCTGAACGGCGTACTATCAAATGAGGGGTAAGCCTTCACTTTAAGAAATAAAATCAAGGAGCACTACTATGGCAAAGAATGATATCTTAGGCGAATCTCTATGGGATGCCTACTCAAATAAAGTAACAACATTGATGAACAACCCGCAGCACCAGGGCGAGATCACGCAAGAAGAAGCAGAAGGCCACGGCAACAAGCTTATCGTTGCTGATTTCGGCGCGGAGAGCTGTGGGGATGCAGTCCGTCTGTACTGGGAGATCGACCCGAAAGATGACAGGATCGTCAACTCCAAATTCAAGAGTTTCGGCTGTGGTACTGCTATAGCATCATCAGACGTCATGACAGAGCTTTGTATCGGCAAAACGGTTCAGGAAGCGGTAAAGATCACCAACATCGATGTCGAGTTCGCCCTGCGCGATACTCCTGATGTTGCGGCCGTTCCGCCTCAGAAGATGCACTGTTCGGTTATGGCTTACGACGTCATCAAAAAAGCGGCTGGGCTCTACCTGGGTGTTGATGAGGCAAGTTTTGAAGAGGAGATTATCGTCTGTGAATGCGCACGTGTCTCTTTAAACACGCTAAAAGAGGTTATCCGTATCAATGATCTCACCACGGTCGAGCAGATCACGGACTACACCAAGGCCGGCGGTTTCTGTAAGTCATGTATCAAGCCGGGCGGACACGAAGACCGCGAATACTACCTTGTCGATATCCTTGCCGACACACGCAAAGAGATCGACCAGGAGAAGATGGCCAAGGCTGCGGATGCGGGTCAAAAAGGCGATTTTAACACAATGACTCTAGTCCAAAAGATCAAAGCGATTGACGCGGTAGTCGATGAGAATATCCGCCAGTTCCTAGTGATGGACGGCGGAGATATGGAAGTCATCGACGTGAAGTCATCGGATGAGAACATCGATGTCTATATCCGTTATTTAGGCGCATGTAACGGCTGTTCGAGTTCGTCAACAGGAACCTTGTATGCGATAGAAGCAGCGCTTAAAGAGAAGCTTTCCAACAAGATCCGCGTACTTCCTATATAATCTAAAAGATGCGAAAGGATTTTCCTTTCGCCGTGTTTGCAACACACTCATTGCATGATCTACGCTTAATCTAGCCTCTCTCCAACCCATAAATTTATAAGAATTTTCTTGTTTGTCTGTTGTTAATCGATATAATTATTAATGCTATAATCATTTTATCTTTTACAATATATAAGGAAATCGTATGAAATTAAGACTTATTCCGGCTTTGACGACAATGGCGTTGTAAAGTACAGGATCTGTGTCTAAGCAAACATCATGTTTCCTAATCTCAAGATTCTTTCAAATGAACTGAACTGCCTAAAGTAAGAGAGTAGCCCTTTTTTTTGCAAGAGAGAAGGATCTTCTCTTCTCTTGCAGGAGCACCCGCACTCGCATATACCAGAGCAAAAATAGTTTAAGACAACTTCGGATTTATCTTCTTATCAACCATTAAAAATTCTTGTCAAACCAGGTGGCGATCTGGCTTCGTATCGTATGTCTGAGCTGTATGCCCGCGATGTAGTCGGCTGTTTTCGCTTTTTTGAGCAGGTCGACAAGGGCATTCCTGCGTTTGGAGAGGAAGGGGTGATCGATCTGGTTGATGTCGCCCATCACGACCATGCGGGTGTCTTCTCCCATGCGCGTGCCGATGAGTTTCATCGTCGCCGAGGTCATGTTCTGGGCTTCATCGATGATGATGAATTTTTTTGCGATCGTCGTTCCGCGAAGGTGGGCGATGTCCATCACCTCTATGTTGTGGTTGAGCATAAAGATCTCGGTCGCGCTCTCCTGCTTCATCGAATTGATATTGCCGGCGTACTCGACCTGAGAGTTGATGGAGCGTTTTTTCATCTGCTCGATCGTAAAGTTTATCGCCGAATAGAGCGGGTACATAAAGTAGCCGAGCTTCTGCCCCTCGTCTCCTTTTCGAAAGCCAAGTTCAGCCTGGGGATCGTTCGATGTCACTGTGTTACGCGCGTAGACAATCCCCTCTACAATCCCCTCTTTGTAGAGTTCAAGGCCAGCCTGCAGGGCGATAAGGGTTTTCCCTGAGCCGGTCGAGCCGGCAACAACAGTAACAAAGTTTTGCGGATGGGTAAGCATGGTGTAGTAGAACTTCTGCTCGAGGTTGATGGGGCGCACAAGCGTTTCGTCAAAGTTTTCGCCGAAGCGGCGGTCGAAATCGCACCAGTCCAGATTTTGATTGAGGGAAAGCGCATGTTTTTGGACACCTGTCTCATAGATCTGCGAGTTCTTGTCACCCGCCTCTTGAACAAAGGTGATCTGCTCAAAGTTCATATGCTCCTGGGCACTGTCAAGCTGCGGGTCATCGCCTGTGTAGGGATAAGTGTAGGCGAAGTCTATCTCATCGGGCCGATCGACGCGTGAATTTCGGATGCTCTGCGTCTCTACTCCCTGGACTTCGGAGGCGATCTTGAAAGAGATGTCATTAGTCAGCAGCACCAGAGAGTACTCCTGCGCGATCTCGGCAATCTTCGCATCGTTCAGCCCGCGCGAGTGCGAGAAGTGCTGTTCAATATGATAGAGCTCTCTGTAAATGATGTAGACGGGGACATCCTCTTCGAGCTGGCTCTCTTGCAAAATAGAGTGCTCGAAATTAACACTCAGGCGGTAGTATTTGTCTTTGTTCTTTGCGGCGTTTGCCTTGAAGCCAGCCTGGACACACTTTGGAAGTTCGGAAAACTCAACCGTTCTTCCTTGCTCATTGTCGCAATAGCGAAAAAACTCACGCGCACGAAAGCCCGCCTCTCCTCTCATGTCATCTTTTTTATTGTTCAGTTCGGCCAGGACAATATTGGTGATCAAGACGGCATTTTGGCCCTTGTCGTAGAGTCTGAGAATGTGGGTAGGATCGTCAAGAATGACGGAAGTATCAAGGAGGTAACAGTTTTGTTTCAAGCTCTTTGCCATGGGGGCGCCTTATAAATAGAATGAACTATTAAACCATAGTAAACAAAAAACAAATCTTAAGAAGGGATAAGGAAGAGGACAAGCAAGGCAAAGACGTCCTTTAGATCACACGTAGCTGCAAAAGCGCCTCGTCGTCGATCTCCTCCTGGCTCATCTGCGCCTTGTTCTGGTAGATGTAGGCCACGGGCAGTACGTCCCAAAACTTGTCGCTGGGGTGAGAGACTCCCGCAAAGTCCAAAAGACGTTTCTGAATATCAAAAGAGAGCTCGCTAAACATGATGGTGTCATCTGCAACACTCGCGCCCAGCTTCGGATTTGTCAGCATCATAACCCCCTCTTCTATTTGTAAAAGATTATATACCAAAGACAATGGCAACAAAATTAATTTTACAAATTGTACGAATATTTTGTAAAATCAGCTGTTTTGCAAGAAGCAGAAGCGTTCCAAAGCAAATTTTTTGAAAAATTCATCTTTTTATGCACACTTTAAAGAAATACTTAAATAAATTTGGCTATCCTTGCACTCTTCATTACAAATGGTCCGTTAGCTCAGTTGGTAGAGCGCTACCTCGACAAGGTAGATGTCACTGGTTCGAGTCCAGTACGGACCACCATTTAAAACTCCAATCAATCACAAAAAAAACATTCCCACAACAACTATTGATATTTCCTGCCTTAAAATATTCAGAGCACTCTAACTTTCTTTGAGTATAATTCTAAAATTTCTTTAATAAAAACAGGATATCGATTTGTATATAAGAACTGCCGCTTTTTCTCTCATCTCACTGGTCACGCTTTTTTTTGCAGGCTGTAGCAATGCTCAGATCTACAGCTCAAAAGCAGATATAGAAAACCTGGATCATAAGATCCAACATGTCCATACCTCTTTGCAGCGCAGCCTCTCAGATATAGAGGATCAGCATAGAAAAGAGTTTGAAGCTGTGAGGCTTGAGCACGATGCGTTTATGGCCTTCATGACAACTCAGTTTGAAGAAGCGAGGCAAGACAACAACAGCATGATGCAGTTTATAGAAGAGTTCAAGCGCAAATCAGAGCCAGCCAAGCTGGTTGTTGCAAAAAAAAAGAATAAAGCCCCAAAGTATCTGCATGAAAAGATCCTGCTGGGCGCCGTAGAAAACGTAAGGGTCACACCTCCTGATCTTGTTTACGCAGCGAGAATAGATTCCGGAGCAGAAACATCTTCCATCGATGCCAGAGATATTGAAGAGTTTGAAAGAGATGGAGAAAAATGGGTCAAGTTTAACCTTGTCGACAGAAGCAATAGCAACGTCCATCCGATAGAGACGAAGATATTGAGACATGTAAAGATCAAACAGTCCTCACAGGATGAAACGACAGAGAGAAGAATTGTTGTTCAGCTGAAGTTAGGGATAGGGGATATTTCGGAACTGAGTGAATTTACCCTTACCAGCAGAGAGCACTTGGAGTTTTCTCTGCTGATCGGCAGAAATATATTAAAAGATATCGCCATTGTCGATGTCAGCGATGATAACCTGGCGCCACTTAAACCCCAGACAGAGAAAAAACAGTGATAAAATATACTTTTGACTTCATCATTGTCTCACTGATTGCCCTGGGTCTTTTTATCGCCTGGCAAAGACATCAGCACACGCAAATCCCTTTTGTAAGCGATGAAAAAAAATCTGTGTGGCTTATCGAAGCAAAGCTTGAGTTTGAAGCAGATAAGAATAAGCCTGTGTTAGCCTCCTTGAGCATACCTGATCAAATTCCCGGCTATAAGCGGTTTTTCGAACAGAGTGCCTCTGCCGGATATGGTTTTAATATCGTAGAAACAGACGCTCAGCGAAGAGCGCAGTGGAGCATACGAGAAGCCGACTCAAAGCAGACGCTCTACTACAAAGTCCAAGCGACAGAAGATGAAAACTCCCAGAATACTGAGGATACAGAGGTTCCCTCGCCGGGCAAAGACATCATCTGGACGCAGGTTGAAGAGCTGGCGCTTCAAGAACTTCTTGAGAAGGCGATCAGCCGTTCAAGCGACGATGTGACCTTGACGCGAGAGCTTATCAAACTCCTCTCCAGTGAGTCCATGAAAGAGAGCACCTCCCTTCTCTTGTCAAATAAAAAAAGAGTAAACGTCATAAACTCTATTTTGCATGAAGCCGGGGTAAAGAGCCGAATAGCCATGGGGCTAAAACTCGAAGATGCCAGAAGAAACCAGAGCCTCTCTCCGATGATCGAAGTGTATAGCGGCAAGAAGTGGGTGCTTTTCAATCCGGTCACTGCGAAAGAAAACACAAAAGAGGAGCTTTTTTTATGGCACAGAGGCGGCGCTTTGGTAGAGATAAGCGGCGGCTCCAATGCCAACGTGACCTTCTCTATGGTGAAGCAAAACATTCCCGCGCTTGAACTGGCCAAAACCAACTTTGACGACTCTGCCTTCGGACTCTTCAGCGTAAGCTCTTTGCCGATAGAAGAGCAGAGCATCTTTAAAATACTGCTGCTCTTGCCTATGGGGGCACTCATCACGGTGTTTATGCGTCTTTGGATCGGGATAAAGACCTCTGGAACCTTTATGCCCGTGCTTATCGCCATGGCATTTTTACAAACCACGCTTTTGCCGGGACTTGTTACCTTTGTGCTGATAGTCGCGGTTGGACTGCTGATACGAAGCTACCTCTCGCATCTTAACCTTCTGCTGGTTTCGCGGATAGCCACTACGATAATTATCGTTATCTTTATCATACTGATGTCAAGTATTGTAGGCCACAGTCTGGGCTTTAACACGGGAATGACTGTCGCAATTTTCCCTATCATAATCCTTGCCTGGACGATTGAACGAATGTCGATACTGTGGGAAGAAGACGGGGCACAAGAGGTTCTTATACAGGGAGGAGGAAGCTTGTTTGTCGCGAGTATCGCCTACCTTGTGATGCAGAGTTCTATTGTCGGGCATCTGAGTTTCAACTTTCCCGAGATCAACCTTATTGTCCTGGCCTTTATGATGCTCATGGGAAGATACACCGGCTATAGGCTCTCGGAGTTTTATAGATTCAGAGATTTTAAGGCCCTCTGATGCTCCCCTTTATCTCGCTAAAGAGCCTGAAAGAAAATGGTATTTTGGGTATGAATGCCAGAAATGTCGAGTTTATAGGAAAGTACAATAAGAGAAGCCTCTATCCTCTTGTCGACAACAAACTCAAAACAAAACGTTTGGCCCAAGAAGCCGGCATAAGTACGCCAAATCTTTTTTTTACCATCTCCAGACAGCACGATGTGGCGATTTTGCAAGAGAAGATAGAGGGCTTGAACGCCTTTGTCATCAAACCGTCGCGGGGTTCGGGCGGAAAAGGAATACTGGTCATAACGTCCAGAATAGACGACAAGTTTGTAAAAGCAAACGGTGATCTGATCTCTGTGGATGTACTCAAAAGACATGTCACCAATATTCTCGCCGGCCTTTACTCTCTTGGGGGAAACCAGGATGTCGCTATCTTTGAAGATCTTATCATTGCCGACACGCTCCTGAAAAGCTACTCCTATCAGGGGGTTCCCGATATCAGAATCATCATCTTCCGAGGCTACCCTGTCATGGCAATGCTCAGACTCTCCACCCAATTATCTGACGGCAAGGCAAACCTCCATCAAGGCGCAGTCGGCGTCGGAATAAATCTGAAAACCGCCAAGGCATCCTACGCGGTTTTGAAGCAGTCAAGGGTCCTCGTCCACCCCGATACAAAAAATCTTCTTGACCAGATAGAAATTGCAAACTGGAGAGAACTGCTCATTCTCGCTTCCAAATGTTACGATATGACAAAACTGGGCTATCTGGGCGTAGACATTGTTATCGATGAGAAAAGAGGCCCGATGCTGCTCGAGCTCAACGCAAGACCGGGTCTCTCCATCCAAGTAGCGAACTCGAAAGGTCTGCTTCCGCGCCTAAGAGAGATAGAAAAGATAAAAAAGATAGATCCTGTTGCCGAAAACCGAGTCGATTTTGTGCTGCAACAAGAGTGGTTCTAAAAAAAACACTCTCCCCTCTGCCGGCTTCTCCGGTACAAATCCCAACAGAATACTAAGAGAAAAGTAAGGTTACCTACGCAACAATTGCATAAGTAACTAAGGATGTTGGTATGGACTATAAGCTCAGGGGCTCTTTCGGGTTCCGCATCAATCAAGCCGCCAATAAGGTGCATGCGATGTTTTCGCGCGAGATCGAGGCCTACGGCATTGCGCCGGAGCAGTTTGCGGCGATGATGATCATCAGTGAGGACAGCGAAGCCAAGCAGTCAACGATTGCACAGATTCTGGGCAAAGGCAAGCCGACGGTCAGCCGTACTCTTGACGCGCTCGAGAAGAAGGGACTGGTTTCCCGCGACGCCCTCGAGACAGACCGCCGGGCAAAACGCATCTGTTTGACAGCCGAGGGAAAAGCGGTATTAAATTCTGTGACCCCCTACGCAAAAGCCTTCAACAGTGCGATCAGAGAGCGGCTTGAACCTCAAGAAGCAGAGATATTTTTTAAAGTACTCGAGACAATCCTCGAAACAGCAGAACAGTACGATACCAAAGGAGAAAAAGAGAATGAGAAATAAGACACGTGCAGCCCTGCTGCTATCGACCGCGATCCTTTTTGGCGCCGCTTCACTCCAGGCGAACGAGCCTAAACCTTCGGCCGCTCAGCCACCGATGGTGGATGTTTACAAGGTCATCAAGACGGCGCAGATGCCGATCTCTCTTGAATACCCGGCACGTCTTAAGAGTATCCGCAGCGCGAAGGTCGTTGCGCGCGTCAGTGGTGTACTGATGCAAAAAATGTATGAAGAGGGGAGCTTTGTCAAAAAAGGAAGCCTTTTGTATACGATCGAGCCCGATGTTTATGCCGCACTGGTGCATGAGCGCGAGGCCGACATGGCCCTTCAAGAAGCGCTCTATAAAAAAGCAGCGCGTGACTGGGAGCGTGCCCAAGCGCTCTATAGCGACAAGGCATTGAGCAAGCAAGAGTACGACGGCGCGCTCTCGGCATTTGAAACGGCAAAAGCTGGGGTAAACGCGGCAAAAGCCAAACTTGCTTCGGCAAATGTAGACCTCGGCTACACGCAGGTTAAAGCGCCGATCAGCGGAATCGCCGGCGTCAAAGAGACCGATCTTGGCAACGTTGTATCCGCGGGCACGCCGCTTCTGCGCATCACACAGAGCGATCCTATGCATGCCGAATTTTCCATTCCTGATGTTGACCGTCTCAAAGCGCTCTATGCGGTGCAAAAGGGACGCTGGTCGGACGCGGGCCAAGATGGCCTGAAAGCGACACTGAATGTCGGCGGCCGTGTAACAGAGGGCAGGGTCGACTATATCGATCCCGTCATTGATGCCAATACCGGCAGTGTCAAAGCGCGCGCGCTCTTCAAAAATCCTGATGCACTTTTGATGCAGGGCGCTTTCGGACGCATCACCGTGACGGGATTTGTACGCAATGACGTGGTGATGGTACCGCAAAAAGCGGTACTGCAAAACCCGATGGGCACGATCGTTTTTGTTATTGACAAAGGCAAAGCTGCGGTTCGTCCTGTAAGACTGGGCGATACGGCGGGCGACAAATTCATCGTTGAAGAGGGGCTTACGGAGGGGGATGTGGTGATCGTCAACAACTTCTTCCGCGTTAAGCCGGGCATGGATGTCACGATAGACAAGACGCTTAGCGGCGAAGGGAAGTAAAGATGTTCTCGCGATTTTTTATCGACAGGCCGATCTTTTCCTCGGTCATCTCGATCGTCCTGGTCCTCGCTGGACTGATCTCCATTAAAGAACTACCGGTGCAGGAGTACCCAAGTATCATCCCGCCGCAGATCACCGTTCAGGCCGTCTATCCGGGCGCCGACGCACAGACCCTGGCCAAAACCGTTGCCGCACCGCTCGAAGATGCGATCAACGGCGCAAAAAACATGATCTATATGACCTCGACCGCCTCTCCGAGCGGTATCTTGAACCTGAGCGTCACCTTCGCAACGGGAACCAACCCCGCTTCGGCAAACGTCGATGTGAACAACCGCGTCCAGGTGGCGCTGAACAAACTTCCCGAAGAGGTCCGCCGACAGGGAGTGAGCGTGCGCGAGCGCTCGCCGGATATGCTCCGCGTTATCGCCTTTACCTCCGAAGAGGGGGTGCATGACGCCCTGTGGCTGAACAATTACGCCCTGATTAACGTGATGGATGACATCAAGCGCATCAAAGGTATCGGCGACGCCTTTTTGTTCGGAAGTCGGGAGTATGCGTTGCGCGTCTGGATCAAACCGGACAAACTTGCGGCCTATGGGCTGACAGTCAACGATGTTCTTGCCGTTATCCGCAGCCAGAACTCGCAGATTGCAGCCGGACAGATCGGTGATGAGCCGATGGCTTCCAAGCAGGCCTATACCTACACCGTGACGACCGAAGGACGCCTCAAAACAGCCGAAGAGTTCGGTAATATCCTTGTCCGCTCCAACCCCGATGGCTCAGCCCTGCGCCTTAAAGATGTCGCGGGCGTGGAGCTCGGTGCCGAGCGCTATATGCTAAAAGGCACCTACAACAAGAAAGATATGGCCGTTGCCGGTATCTTCCTCGCCCCGGGTGGGAATGCGCTTGCCGTGGCAGATGAACTGGACAGAGTGCTTGCTGAGACAGCGAAGAAGTTCCCCGAAGACGTGCGCTATCACACGCTTTACGACACGACGACCTTTGTCAACGAGTCGATCAAAGAGGTGCTCTATACCCTTGCCGAAGCGCTGGTTCTGGTCGTGCTGATCATCTACTTCTTTTTGGGCAATGCCCGCGCGACGATCATTCCCGTACTGGCGATCCCGGTCTCCATTATCGGAACCTTTGCGGGACTCTACGCGGCGGGTTACTCCATCAACCTGCTCACACTGTTTGCCCTGATATTGGCGATCGGGCTGGTGGTGGATGACGCGATCGTCGTCATCGAAAACGTCGAGCGTATCCTGCGCGAGCGCAAGGGGATCAGCGTGCGCGAGGCGACGATTGAGGCGATGCGCGAGATCACCGGTCCTGTTATAGCGATCGTTCTTGTCCTCTCGGCCGTCTTCATCCCCGCCGCGCTTGTAGGCGGTTTCAGCGGGATGATGTACCAGCAGTTCTCGATCACCATCGTCATCGCTGTTGTGATCTCGGGCATCGTCGCTTTGACGCTTACCCCCGCGCTGTGTGTCGTATTTTTGCGTGAGCATGAGGCCGAGCCTTTCTGGATCATTCGAAAGTTTAACGACTTTTTTGCATGGTTGACGAATGGCTTTACGGCAGGAGTGCGCACCATCATCCGCTACGCCCTGCTTAATGTCGCCCTCTTTGTGGTCTTGATCGCCGCGGCTGTGTTTTTGATGCAGAAGCTTCCTACGGGACTTGTTCCCAATGAGGACAAGGGCTCGCTGATGATCCTCTCTTTTTTGATGCCGGCGGCGTCACTAGAGCGTACGACCGAGGTCCAGGCGTCAGTAGCCGACACGGCCCTGGCTAACCCGAACATCGAGAGCATTGGAGCGATGAGCGGGCTTGACCTGATCACTTTCGCTTTCAAGTCGGATGCGGGAATCGCCTTTGCCCACTTGAAAAACTGGTCGGAGCGAACGGCTCCTGAGCAGAGTGCGGAGGCGGTCGCGGGTGCTCTGATGGGGCAGCTCTCTTTGAACAAAGAAGCCATGGTCATCGCGGTCAATCCCCCGCCCATCAGAGGGATGAGCGCAACGGGCGGTTTTGAGATGTATGTGCAGGACCGTACCGGCGGCGAAATACAGGAGCTTGACGGCTACATCAAGCAGATCATCGAGAAGGCCAATGCACGTCCGGAGCTGTCGCGCGTAAGAACGACGCTGCAGACCGGAGTTCCCCAGTACCGCATCATCGTGGATAGGGAAAAGGCGAAGGCGCTGGGTGTCGTCGTCTCGGATATCTATACGACGCTGGGAATGACCTTCGGTACGGGCTATGTCAATGACTTCAACCTTTACGGACGTACCTACCATGTCAACACGCAGGTGGAAGCCTCTGCCCGCGACACCATAGAAGACTACCGTAATATCTTTGTGCGCTCGCAAAGCGGGGCTTTAGTACCCATCAACACGCTCATTAATGCCGAGCGGGTCGTCGGACCGAGTGTCATACAGCGTTTCAATATGTTCACTGCCGGCCAGATATCGGGCCAGCCAAGTCCGGGCTATAGCTCGGGAGACGCAATGCGTATCATCGAAGAGATAGCGGATGAGGTCCTGCCGGAGGGGTATTCTACTGCCTGGGCGGGAACTGCCTATCAGGAGCAGAAGCTGGCCAAGGAGGGAAACCGCACCTTTATCTATGCGATCCTCTTTGTCTTCTTGATTTTGGCGGCGCTGTATGAGAGCTGGAGCATCCCTTTTGCTGTCTTGATGACGGTGCCCTTTGCCCTTTTGGGTGCAGGTTTCGGGGTCTTTTTACGCGGTCTGGAGAACGATATCTACTTCCAGGTAGGTCTGATCACTCTGGTGGGACTGGCGGCAAAGAACGCGATCTTGATCGTCGAGTTTGCCCAGCAGAAACTCAGAGAGGGTCTCTCGCTTTATGAGGCGACGATACAGGGCGCGCAGATCCGTTTCCGCCCGATCATCATGACCTCTCTGGCCTTTATCGGCGGGACGCTTCCTCTGGCGATCAGTTCGGGTGCGGGGGCAAACAGCCGCCACATCATCGGCACCACCGTCGTCAGCGGAATGGTGATGCTCACCGTTGTGGCGGTCTTTTTTATTCCGCTTTTTTACTACCTGATCATGCGGGCCAAGGCGAAATTTTATACCAAAGGAGCTCAGGATGAGAAGTAGTCTCTACCTTATAATGGCCCTTCTCTTTATGACAAGCGGCTGTTCGATGGCCCCGAAACTCGATCTGCAGACGCCGGAGCTTCCTGCGAGTTTGGAAGATGCCAATGCCACATCAAAAATCGATGATAAATGGTGGGAGGCCTTCGGCGATGCGCGCCTCAATGTTCTTATCGAAGAGGCCCTTTCCAACAACGACGACCTGAAACTGGCCATCAGCAGTGTCGCGCTTGCCAGAGCGGCTTTGGGACTGAGCGAGGCAGAGCGCTATCCGACGCTCAACGCCGGCGGCTCGGCGATACGCCAGAAGACAACAGGCGAGAGTCTCTCTCCTTTTTTAGCGGGAGTTCGCTATGACACCTTCATTCTCTCTGCCTCCGCCGCCTATGAGTTTGATTTCTGGGGAAGGTACAAGAATGCGCAAGAGGCTGCTATAGCGGAGCTTTTGGCGAGCGAGGCGGACAGGGAGACGGTGCGTATCTCCCTTGTCAGCAGCGTGGCGGAGCTCTATTTTACCCTTGTTGCGCTGCAGCGTCAGATCAGCGTGACCGAAGAGACGCTTCATGCCTATCAGGAGAGCTACGACTACCGCTTGCGCCAGTACAAACATGAGGCCATCGACGCACTGACACTTGAGCAGGCGCATGCCCTCTATGCCAACGCCAAACTTGCCCTGGCCTCGTTGCAGGAGACGAAGGTGCTCAGCGAGAGTGCCCTGGCTATTCTGCTCGGAAAAAGCCCGCAGGCACTCTTTGAAGAGCGTGCCGAGTTTGAGGAGGCCCTTCCTCATGCGCTGCAGATACCGGCAAATCTCTCGTCCAGGCTGCTCGAACAGCGCCCCGATATACGTGCATCTCAAGAGCGGTTACGTGCGTCAAATGCCCTTATCGGCGTGGCCCGGGCGGATTACTTTCCGTCGATCTCTCTGACGGGCTCGGCCGGTTTGCAGAGCATGGAGCTTGGCAATCTGCTGAACTCCTCGGCGAAGACTTGGAGCTTCGGCCCCTCGCTAAGCATACCGCTCTTTGATTTTGGCCGCACAAAGAACCGTGTCAAGAGTGCCCAGGAGCAGAAGAACAGCGCGCTGATAAGCTATGGTAAAACGGTGAAAAATGCCTTCAAAGAGGTCTATGACAGCTTGAAAAAGATCGAGATCTCTCAGCAGAAGCTGCGTGCGCAGGAGGAAGAGAAAAAGGCCCTGCTGCAGGTCTTTGCACTCTCCCAGAAACGTTTTGACAGCGGCTACGGCACCTATTTGGAAGTCGTGGAAGCCAAACGAGGCCTGCTGCGCTCGCGTGTCAACATGATTTCGCTCAACGCAGAACTCATCATCAACCAGATTACTCTCTACAAGGCGCTTGGCGGCGGCTGGAGAGCGGCTGAGGCCTTCGAGCAGGAGTAGCCTGCTTTTTCCTTATCTTCTTTGTATCCCAGGGCATCTTGGAGTAAACCAAGAGCCTTCTGTAAGAACCCCATTTTTTCAGCTTCTTGTTTATAATACCATTATATGTTGTGTTAAAACTTATTTTAATATGTATTGTGTACACTGCATTAACAATTCATAAAAAAACAAAGGATAACGTATGAAAGTTCTTAAAAAGAATGAGCTGAAGGCCAGGGTCACCTTTGAATTTGGCTACAGGCTCAATGGAAATGAGTGGATCACAGAAGAGAAATGCCCGAGCGTCGCCTCTCCTTTTACCACTCAAAATTCTCTGCCTGAACTCTGAATTTTTGGATAGAATAATGGTAGATTTAATACTAATTGCAATGCCCCACACACTCAAGGAGGTCGAATGAAAGCTGTTGTTATGGCAGGCGGATTCGGAACCAGAATACAGCCACTGACAAACTCTCGACCCAAGCCGATGTTGCCTGTTATGAACAAGCCGATGATGGAACACACGATGATGATGCTCAAAGAGCTGGGGATCAGCGAGTTTATCGTCCTTCTTTATTTCAAGCCCGAGATTATCAAAGAGTATTTCAAAGACGGCAGCGATTTCGGGATCAAGATCACTTATGTGGTTCCTGACGATGACTACGGGACGGCGGGAGCTGTTAAGCTGGCGCAGGAGCTTATTGGAGATGAGAACTTCATCATCATCAGCGGCGATCTGGTGACGGACTTTGACTTTCAAAAGATTTTCGACTACCACAAGAGTAAAAACTCCAAGCTCACCATCACCCTCACCTCGGTAGAAAATCCGCTGGAATTCGGTGTTGTTATCGCCAATGAAAACGGAAAGATCGAGCAGTTCCTTGAGAAGCCGAGCTGGGGAGAGGTCTTTAGCGATACGATCAATACCGGTATCTACGTGATCGAACCGGAAATCCTTGACTATATCCCAAAAAAAGAAAATTTTGATTTTGCGAAAGATCTTTTTCCTCTTTTGATGCGCAAGGGAATCGATCTGATGGCAGGGTACGCCGAAGGATATTGGCGCGATGTCGGAAATCCGGAGAGCTACCGCGATGTGCATGAAGATATTCTTGGCGGCAAGGTGAAGCTCGGCATGCCCGCAAAGAAGACAGAGTTTCCCGACGGCGTACTCTACAGCGAAGAGAACTACTCTTTTGACAAGAGCATCGAGATCATCGGCACGGTGGTTCTGGGCAAAAACGTTGTTATAGAAAAAGGAACCAAACTCAACAATGCCGTCATCGGCGACAATGTTTCCATCGGCAAGGAGAGCAAGATCCGCAACAGCGTCATCTAGGAAAGTGTGAAGATCGGGCACCATGTCCTGCTTGACGGCTGCGTGATCTGCAACAACAACGTTCTCGGTAAAAACGTCACGGCAAAGGCGGGCATGATCCTTGCCGAAGGCTGCGAAGTCGGTCAGCTGGTCAATGTGGAAAAAGATGTCACGATCTGGCCGGACAAGATGATCGAGGAGGCCTCCATTGTCAGCCACAGTCTCATCCTGGGCAGCCGCTACAAGAACTCTATTTTCGAAAACGGGATGGTCTTCGGTCAGTCCAATGTCGAGCTCTCCTGTGAAATGGCCACCAAACTCGCCGAAGCCTTCGGCACTCAGCTGCCGGTGGGATCGACGGTACTTATCTCACGCGACTACCACAAGAGTTCGCGCATGCTCAAACGCGCTTTTTTGGGCGGTCTGCTCTCGGCCGGGATCGATGTCATTGACTACAGCGGTATCCCTTCGGCGATTCTGCGCTGCAACCTCTCCTCGCACAAAGAGTTTATTGCCGGGGTACATTTCCGCCAGAAGATCGACGATCCGACCTGTACCGTCATCACCTTTTTCGATGAGGATGCCCTGCGCATCAACAGCGAGGTGGCCAAAAAAGTCGAAAAGGCCTTTTTCAAAGAGAGCTTCCGCCGCGTGGACTGCTCGCGCATAGGCCAGATCTATGAGTCCGACCATGAGAAGGAGTATGCGGCCTACAAGCAAGGGATAGAAAACCTGCTCGAAGCCAATATGTTCTCCTGTCTGGGATGCCGGGTGGCGGTCGATATGATGCACGGAATGGCGGCGGAGGTCTTTCCGGATATCTTGAATGACATCGGCCTGGAAAATATTATGTTCAATGCCTATCCAAATGAACAGCGACTGGCAAATATCTCTAGCTTGACCAAACAGTCAAACGAGGATATGAGTTCGGCGATCAAAGCCCTCACGCTCGATGCGGGTTTTATGATTTACCCCTACGGGCAGCGTCTTGACATACTGTGCGACAAGGGGCGTCTGCTGGGAAAACAGGACTCTCTCTACGTTGTCCTCTCGCTTTTAAATAGGGAAGCCAAGGCCGAAGGGAAAAGCAAACGTATCTTCCTACCGGCCTGGGCCGCCGACATCGTCGATTTTGAGCACCTCGATATCGAACGTGGCAAGTATGCGAACTTCAAAGCTGAAGAGATGAGAAAGTATGATCTTGTGGCCACGGGTGAGGGAAATTTTGCCTTCACCGAGTTTGCGACGCACCGCGACTCCATGTATGCGACCCTGAAGATACTTCAGATGATGCTAAAGCACAAGGTCAAGCTCTCCGAACTGATCGCGGCGCTTCCGAGCTTTTATTATCATGCCTCTCGGGCGAAATGTACCCAGGCGCTCAAGGGGAAGATGATGCGCATGTTCCTTGAAGACGCCAAGGGCAAAGAGTTCTCGACGCTTGACGGGGTGAAGATCTGGCTGGGTAAAAATGCGTGGATATTGATGATCCCCGACCAGTATAATGAACATCTCAACCTCTATATCCAGGCGGAGAGTGAAGAGAGCAGCCAAAAGATTCTCTCAGAGTATACTGCCAAAATAGAGAAGTGGTCACAGCTGTAATGCCTGCATCCTCTTTGAATCTCTGTTTTTTCTGGCACATGCACCAGCCCGATTATCGAGATGACAAAGGGGTGATGACAATGCCCTGGGTCTTTCTCCATGCGATCAAAGACTACTACGAGATGCCCTGGCTGCTAAGCCGCTATCCGGGGCTCAAAGCCACGTTCAATATCACCTCTACGCTGATCGAGCAGATCAATCTCTACGACGAGCCCTTGAAAAACGACTACTTTCTCTCCTTGTGGGAGTGTCACCCCTCGGACCTGAAGCCGCAAGAGAAGGCATGGCTGATCAAGACCTGCCGGTCAACGCAGTATGAGACGATGATCAGGCCGATGGCAAACTTCGATAGGCTCTATCACAAAGAAGAGTTTAGCGATGATGAGCTCATTGACTTTGAGCTGCTCTTTATGCTCGCCTGGTGCGGCAACGCGCTTCGAAGCGAAAACAGCCTGGTCAAGAGCCTGATGAAAAAAGAAGAGGGCTTTAGCCAAAACGACAAGAGCAAACTGCTCACAATACTCTGCGACTTCATAGGGGCAATCCTTCCTTTTTATGCACAGCTGCACAAAGAGGGGGTGATCTCGCTTTCGACCACGCCTTACAGCCATCCTATCCTTCCTTTGCTGCTTGACGTGGAAAATGCCAGGCATGCCAACATCCATACCGTCCTCCCGGACAACCCGATCTCCCTCAAAGAAGATGCCGTCTTGCAGGTAGAGCGTGCTATAGCACTTTACGAGAAGACATTTTCAAGCCGGCCAAGCGGTTTTTGGCCGGCAGAGGGGGCAGTAGATGAGCAGAGCGTGGCCCTCTATAAAGATCAGGGGATCCGCTGGATAGCAAGCGACGAGGCGATCTTGTTCCGCTCGATTGAGCAGACAACACGCGCCAGTCTCTACAACCCTTACCGCTACAAGGGGATGACTATAGGTTTTCGCGATCATGAGCTGAGCGATCTGATCGGCTTTACCTACCGTTCTAAGTCCGCTCATGAGGCGACGGAGCATTTTATGCATAATCTCGAGCGCATTTCTAAGACGCAGAAGGAACCGACACTTTTTGTCATCCTTGACGGAGAGAATGCCTGGGAGTTTTTTGAAAACAATGCCTATGATTTTTTCACCTCAATCTATGCGCGCCTTTCAAAAACACCCTGGTGTACAACGGTGAGTATGGATGAGGTCAGCGCGATGAAAGATCAAAGAGAGCTTAAAACACTTGCTCCGGGAAGCTGGATATATGGGGACTTCTCAACCTGGTCCGGCCATCCGGAGAAAAATCGTGCCTGGGAGTTTATCTATCAGACACGCCGCGACGTTGACAACTACTCAGCAGAGATCCCCTTAGAAGCCGCAGAAAAGATTAGATCGCATTTTCTGGCCGCAGAGTGCAGTGACTGGTTCTGGTGGTACGGCGATGATCATGTCACGGAGTTTGCCTTTGAGTTTGATGCGCTTTTCCGTGAGCATCTGCTCTGTGTCTACCGCCTGCTTGAGATGCAGCCCCCCTCGGACCTCTTTGAACCCATCATCAGCCATAAGAGCAGTGTTTCGTTTCTGCTTAAACCCTACGCCTCTATCTCCCCGCATATCGACGGGAAAGTAAGCTCCTTCTTTAAGTGGCTTGGCAGTGGTTGTATTGACGAAGAGAAGCTCTACTCGACGATGGAGCGTGAGCGCGGCCCCATCAAAAAGATCTATTACGGGCATGATGATGAGAAAGTCTATCTGGCTTTTGAGGGAGAGATTTCCTCCTTTGAGGAAGAAGATCTGCAGCTTCACATTACGCTCGAAGAGACAGGTTCTCAGCTGAACTTTTCGCTGGAGGGACCCTTTGTGGACAAGGAAACACAGCTGGCCATCGGCGAACGGGTAGAGCTTGCACTGTCGCGTTCGCATTTTAAAGGGCATAATACCCTGCACCTTCGTTTTGAGATAGTGCAGGGCAAGCGCATCATCCAGATGATGCCCGGCTACGGTTCGCTTTTTGTCGATCTGGACGAAACCTACGCAAAAAATTGGTTTGTATAAAAG
>JACUTT010000075.1 GCA_014859655.1 Campylobacterales bacterium | reverse complement strand
TTCCTTGATGTATAGGGGTGCTCCGCTGAGCTGGACGGATCTGCTTTGCGAGGCCACACCGTCGCGCGATATGACGCTGACCTCGTTCTCAAAATGCAGGGTGAAGTTTGTGTCGTTGCACCAGAGCACACGCACTGTCTCGCCCTTTTGTTCGGCGAGCATCTCATAAAATGCCTTATGCCGGGTAAAAGAGAGGACTTGGGCACCCTGAAGCTGCTTCAGCATCGTCTTGAAGGCGAAATAGGCCGGGCGTTTGAGGATCTTGCCAGCTCGATTGTCGACTAGGCCGTATCCCGGCGCGATGAGCTGGTGCCAGTAGACGGAGCTTACCATCCCCGAACCCAGGGCCAAAAGATAGTAGCGCACCATATAGTTCGCATAGTTCTCTTCGTCAACGCACTCGTGCTCGCTTGTCGGTGCGTAGGGTGCGGTGCCTTTGAGCGGCCAGTTCGTTTCGGTGATGACGATCTCGTTCGAGCTTTTCGGCGAGAGCGTGGCCAGGGCGTAGAGAAGATGGATCTTCGAGACCAGGTCAAGCCCCATCTGGGTGTTCTCGGGTGCACCGCGACGGTCGACATAGAGCAGAGCAGAAACAGCATCGTACTTCACTCTGCAAAAGTTGAAAAGCGCATGCACAACATAATGGTATTCGAAGTCGATGACGGAGGGGCCGAGCAGTTT
The DNA here is from genome assembly GCA_014859655.1 of Campylobacterales bacterium. Classification (GTDB taxonomy): domain Bacteria; phylum Campylobacterota; class Campylobacteria; order Campylobacterales; family Sulfurimonadaceae. The sequence goes on along the minus strand of JACUTT010000075.1, from coordinate 3,826 downwards.
GAGGCCGGGGAAGTAGTCTTTTTTGACCTTGTAGGCGGTCTCGTAAAACCTCAGGTATTGCCCCACGGAGAAAAATCCCCATTTGCTTCGGTTGATCGTCGTTCCGATCTGAAACTGCGTGACACTGGGGGAGAATTTTTCAAAAAGAAGCCTGAACTGTTTTTCGAGAAGTTCGTTCTCCTTTATGCTTTGGGGCTCCTGCATCACATTGAGCAAAACGGAGTCGCAGCTTAGGCTCTTGATAAAGGCGAGATACTTCTCGATCTTGTCCATATCGCCAAGGCTGAAACGCACCAGGAGATGCCTGACGCCCAGCTCGTTAATCAGCTCCGGTGTTATTTGCGGCTCTTTGTCAAGGTTCACGCTCATGCCAAAGAAGTGCGTCGTATCGCTCTGATTTTTCCTAAACAGCGGCAGAAAAAACAGGGCAAGCGGCAGGATAAAAAGCGCGCTGACAAAGGTATAGATCAGGCTGAAAAGCTCTTTTTTGCGTTCGGCTTTTTTAAAGGTTCTGTCTTTGATCTGACAGGGCTGGTCAGAGTAGGGATCCCATTGAAAAATACTGATAATATGGCCTTGGAATAAAATAGGTATAATTTTATCATTATTAGATGACGATAAGGTAAAGTGATAACTTTTTAGTCTAAAAAACGATATTGATTATAAAGCCATAAGCCACTAAAATACAAATGATTTTTAAAATGCAACAACAGATAAGGCAAATGATAAAAAAGTATATAAGAATAGACAAGAATAAAAACTCAAAACCTTTTTTTTATGCGAAGTCTATTGTAAATTTTTTGACACCATCTTTTCTCTTTCAAAGAAAACTGCTTCTGGCCTTAGAGGAAGCAAGTAAAGACGAAAAACTGCTCGAACGCTTAAATTATTACAACAAATGCAAGAAAACAATAAATTTCCATGATTCAGGCGACTTTAAAAGCATAACTGAGTTTAAAAAAGAAAAAAAGAAGACTTACTATTTTGATCTTTTACAGTACTTGAAATATTTTGACAAGAATTTGAAAATATCTTATCTTTTTGGTGACATTACCCATGTTCCAGAGGTGCCAACACTCCTAAAAAGTCGTCCCATAAATGGTGATAATACCAACTCTGTTTTGATGAAGTTGAACAGCGTCAGACATTATGTATTTGTGGATGACAAGTTACAGTTTGAAGAGAAATTAGACAAAGTAGTATGGCGTGGCAAATGCTACACACCACACAGAATCGAATTTATTAAAAAATTTTACAAGCATCCTCACTGTGACTTTGGACAAACAAATACAAAAGGCGATTTAAACGTACCTTGGCAAAAAAAGAAGTTAAGCCTAAGTCAACAACTGAAATATAAGTTTATTTTAGCCATAGAGGGAAATGATGTTGCCTCAAACCTTAAATGGGCAATGTCGTCCAACTCTTTAGTGTTTATGACAAAACCAAAATATGAAACATGGTTTATGGAAGGACTTTTAAAGCCGGATTATGATTATGTTCTATTAAAAGATAATTACAGTGATCTGGATGAAAAAATAGAGTTTTATTTAAAACATACAGATAAGGCAAAAGAGATAATAGCCAATGCGCATCAGCATGTAGAAATCTTTAAAGATCCAAAAAAGAACTTTTAATGTCTCTTTTAGTGCTAGACAAATATTTTAAAAATACCAATGGACTCTAAAGGTTAATATGCCATTTTTTTTAAATAACTTCAAAGTTACGAACAAAGAGCAAATCATATTTTATATGACCCTTGCCCTTGCTTTTATTCTCCCGCTTTCCAGGGCCGGCATTAGTTTGTTCGTTATTTCAATAATAGTAGTTTGGTTTTTAGATGGTGGGTTGAAAGAAAAATTTCTGCGCATCAAAAAGTCTAAAGTACTCATGGCGGTAGTGCTTTTTGTTTCATTTCAAGTTTTTACCATAATGTATTCCAGCGATTATAAAATGGCACTTAATATTATCAGGCTTTATGCGTATTGGCTGCTTATATTTGTACTTGTAACAACGTTAAAAAAAGAGCAGGTACCCCTAATCATAACGGCGTTTCTATACGGCATGTTCATTAGCGAGATATGCGCGTACATTATATTTTTTGATATTTATCCTATCAATGGAAAAGCAAGTGACTACCCCAGTCCATTTATGCATCACATAGAATACAGTGTGTTTTTGGCCCTTGGCGCAGCACTCTTGCTTAACAGACTTTTTAGTTCTGATTACTCAAAAAAAGAAAAAGCATTTATGGCATTTTTTTTCATAACGATAACAGTAAATCTTTTTATATCCAATGGAAGAACCGGGCAGTTGGCATTTTTAGCAGCTGTGCTGGTAACAACTGTTCTTCACTTTAAAATCTCACTAAAATCATTGGCAATTTTTTCTTTCTTGTCAGTGTCTATATTTTACGGAGCTTACAAAACTTTGCCCCTTTTTGAAACAAGAGTTCATGCTGCTCAAAAAGATATACATGGAATACTGGAAGGCAATTTTAACTCATCCTGGGGCATAAGAAGCGCGTACTGGCTTATAGCCTATGAGGTCTTGAAGGAAAATCCTCTTCTTGGAGTAGGCATCGGCGATTACAAAAATGCTACAAAAAAAGTACTAGAGACAAACAGATATGACTTTCCTAAACCAGTAGTTGATTTTTGCTCAGGCTACCATTACCATAATCAATATTTAATGATTTTGGTACAATCGGGGATACTCGGATTTCTAATGATGGTTTATATGCTTTATAAGCAGGCCACTCTCAAGATTGATAATCAGGAACTCAAAAAGATGAATGTTATCTTTTTGAGTATATTTATAAGCGCTTTTATGGCGGAATCGCTATGGCTAAGGCAGTTTAGCATGACAGCATTTGTACTGTTTTGTGCTCTTATGATAGCAAGCTCAAAAAAGGAAAAAAATGAATTGTAAAATAGTTGTAAACACAGAAAACGAAAAGTTAAAAAATGAACTTAAAAATATTGAAGCAATTTTCAATTCTTGTAAAGAAAATATTCACAAAGCCAGAAATGAGATTAAAATAATAGAAATAAATGGGAGAAAGTATGTAGCAAAGTCATTTAAAAAGCCTCATATCATTAACAGAATCGCCTATACGTATTTAAGAGGTTCAAAAGCAGAAAAATCTTACGAAAACTCTTTGAAGATAGGTGATTTTGCCCCAAACCCCATTGCTTATATTGAGTTTTTTGACAATTTCTTGCTAAGCAGGAGTTATTTTATTAGCGATCTTTTTGAGTATGATTTTACAATCAGAGAACCTTTGCTGGATAGAAATTTTCCAGGCAGAGAAATGCTCTTGCAGGAATTTGCAAAGTTTAGCTATGAGATGCATGAGAAAAATATTTTTCATAATGACTACTCGCCGGGCAATATTCTTATAAAAAAAGAGGGTTCCCACTATATTTTCAAGGTTGTTGATGTCAATCGCATGAAATTTATCTCTCTTGGCTCCCAAGAGAGAGCACGCAACTTTTCACAGCTTTGGGCAAATGATGATGACCTTCAAATCATCACAGAGGCATATCTACAGAAGTATAAAACCGATGAGGATTTTTTAGCGCAGACATTATACTTTTCGCATCAACATAAACAAAGAAAAAACTTTAAAAAAAGGCTCAAAGGAGAAGAGATCAATGACTAAAATCAGTGATATTTCATGTGTCATCATTGCTAAAGATGCCCAAGAGACAATACAAGAAACCCTCGAGAGCCTGAGAGATTTTGAAGAGGTGATTCTCTATCTTAACAACTCACGTGATAACACAAAAGAGATAGCTCAAAACTTTAGTAATGTCAAAATTATTGA
>JACUTT010000005.1 GCA_014859655.1 Campylobacterales bacterium | reverse complement strand
AACTGGGGTTTTTAGAGGTGCCCTATAGCCTTTTGCTTTGATAAAGCCAAACATCTCTCCCGCGGCATATTCTGCGCTGAAGGGAAAGAATACGCCTGTCGACTTCCCTTAAAGGGAAATCATTGAGCTTACATATTTTAGAAACGGTAGCGAAGGTTGGCATAGATGTAACGGCCGGGCTCATTCATTAGTATGACTTCGTTTCCGGCACTGGCCAAGAGTGTAAGGTCTTTATAGGTGTTGCTGACGGCGTAGGTGTGGTCAAAAACGTTATCCATCCCCAGCGTAATATCAAAGCCCTTTGTGAGGTCTCTGTTCCATTTGATGTTGGCGATGGCATAGCCCGAGATGGCCTGCTCACCGTTGTCGCTGTCGAAATTACTCCAGTTGTCGGCCGCGATCACTTCGACTTTTGAACGGGTCATCTCTGTCTCGTAGTTCATTGCCGCATTGACTTTTACCGGCGGGATCTCTGCGAGGTCTCTGTCGCTCTGGCCGCTGAGCGGTGCGTCTTTCTTGCCGCGCTGATAAGCCAGACCTGCGTCAAAGGAGAGGGCATCTGTCGCTGCATAGAAGCTGCTGAACTCGATGCCGTAGACTTTGGCATCTACGTTTTCAAATCTGTTAGTTGTAACGCCTGCGGAACCATTGTAAACGATAAAATCTTTCAGCCAAGAGTGAAAGAGTTTCACTTTGGCATAGGCATTCTCATACTGCTTTTTCACACCGAGGTCAATCTCATAGTTTTTCGTCTGATCGAGCGTCGGGGTACCGATAAGAGCATTTGCGCTACTCGTAAAGTAGAGCTCTCTTGCATCGGGAACACGGCTGGACTTGCCTGCACCTGCAAAGTACTGTATCCCGCCGTCCGCATTATAGGTTCCCGTAAGATAGCCGTTCAAAGAGCTGTAGTCTCTGTCCTGCATCGCGCCGCCGTGATCGATAGTCGTGTCGTCGTAGCGTGCACCCGCTTCGAGGTCTAGCTTGCCGAAGCTCTGCTCTACCTTGGCGAAGAGTGCGATATTGTCCGTATTTACGTCATCAATGCTTTTTCTGCCTGTGATAACACTGCTCATCATGCCGTATTTTGTATAGCTACCGTCCCAGTTTCTGCGGCTCGCATCCAGACCGACAGTGACGGCTGCTTCACCGACTTCCATCAGGTTCTTAAGCTTGATACCGTCCATAGATGAAGTCAAAGCGCTGACCATCTCGTCTACAGAACCTTCACCTGAAGTATTTCTGTACTTTGTTGACATCGGGTGTTCCACTTCCGAGTGGTAAACCTGAAAGTCAAGCTGCTTTGAAAAAGTTCCCATATTGTGGACCGAATACTCTAGGTTGTAGATGTCGGAGTCGTCATAAAGGGCGTCCATAGCACTCGAAGGATAAAGAACATTGTCGCTTCGGTTGGCCGTGTAGCTCAGTCTCAGCTCCTGATTGTCCGTCGGGTTAAAGAAGAGTTTTCCCATAAAACTCTTCTTCTCAAAGGCTTTCATATCTCTGCGCGCAGGCTGGTAGGCTTCTTTGGCGGTTGAAGAAAGATAGTTATCGATCTGATCCGCAAAAGTATTCCCGTTTCCGTCTTTGTACTGGTCGCTCGACTCGGTAGAGGCGCTCAATAGCACGCGCACCTTCTCCGTTCCGCCACTTACCGTTGCCGAGGCTTTTTTGTAGTTGAAACTTCCTGCATTGAGGTTGACCTCGCCGGAGAGCTCTTTGGAAGGTTTTTTTGTCTTGATATCGACCATACCGCTGAGTGTGCCGAAGTTTTCAACGTCAAAGGGCCCCTCGGTCACCTCAACGCTCTCGATGTTATTGGTCAGGATGTGTGAGGTTGCAGGGTCCATGCGGTTCGGGCAGGCGCCGTAGGTCTTTGTACCATCGGCCAGGACATTGATGTTGTCTTTTTTCTGTCCGCGCAGGATGATGTCGTTGGCGATGCCGCTGCGGCGCACCAGAGAGATGCTCGGTACCGTCTCGCTCAGCGACTCGGCCAGGTCCGCCGATTTTAGTTCTTCGCCGCTGACGTCACTGATCTTGACGCTGTTGATCTTCGCTTCGACCTGAAGCTCTTGCATTTTTACCGTTTCGGCCAAAAGCATAGGCGCCAAGACCAGCGATATTACGATTGTTTTTCCCATAATTTTTTTCATATTCCGTCCTTAATTGGGCGAAGTATAAAACAGAAGTGTTACAAAAGTATTAATTCAAAAGCTTAAATCTTCAAATTCTGCACTCGTGCATCAAAAGTGCCATCTCGTATTTCGTTTTGCTCTTATTGTCATAACCGTACTGTGTCGGACTGATCTTGGACAGCGCCCCGGTGCGTCCCATTGTTTTGACCTGCCAGCTTATGCGGGCATGAAGCTCGGCCTTCACAGAGTTTTGCGGATCGCGGATAAAGTATATCTTCTGATCTGAAACACTCCTGATCCCATAGCCAAACATCCGCGAACCCCACTCTTCAACAAGAAAGATCACCTCTCCTTCGATCAGAAGTGCTTTTCCTGATAGTTCGTCTTGTTGGATATAGGCACCGCAGAGCTCATGCGCTCTTTGAAGACGTCGTGCCTCGTTTTTCTCTGCGTCCATCTTCTCTCTGGCCTGCTTTGCTTTTAAGGCTTTTGCCGCGGCTTCTGCCTGCAGGTTTGCATTTTCTCTTTGCTCTTTTTCCTTCAAGAGTGCTTCCTGGCGTGCTGCCGAATCCTTTGCCGCATCCTGGGCTGCGATCCTCTTCTTCCAGTATTGCGGGTTTTGGTAGGCGTAGAAACGCTCGCTCTTCGTCAAGGCCAGTTGATGCCGGTCGATAAAGTCCATCTCCTCTTTTGTCGGCTCGTTGATCAGAAGCGGAAAAAGAAAGGTAAAATTTGCCGTGTCTTCCTCCTCCATAAACTCCTCGATACTCACTTCCATGCCCGACTGGATAGCGCTGTTTTTCTCTGCAAGCCGGCGAAGCTCCGCCAGATACTCCAGGGCAAGCGGCCCCTTGGTGAGCTTCGCTTCGTCAAGAAGGTGGCCTATCGCCTCGTTCTTCTGCGAGGCTTCCATGTAGGGCAGACACCTCTCCTCCAAAAAAGCAAAGGGGGGCTGCTGGCGCTTGATCACGCCCCGGCAGATCGAATCAAACTCATACACCGGTGTTCCGAACTGCGCATAAAAAACAGGGCGTGCTGCAAACTCCTCCTCCATAAAAAGCTTGGCTTTTTTCGGCGTATATCCCTGCTTATGAAAGAGTGCGACCGCCGCAGGAGTGATGTCGAGTGTTTTCCACGCTTTGGCCTCATTTGGCTCTATCTGAAGTTCTCTCCACTGCGGATACTCCGTGTTCTTTATGCCCGCCTCTATCCACGCTTTTTCTTCCTTGAAGGTCAGGACCTCATCCTTATAAACATAGGCCGTCGGATCATCCGCACCTTTTCTGTCTGCTCTTTTTTTCACAGGCGCATAAACGGCTTCTCCCGCCAATGCCGCCTCTGTCTTGGAAAATATCTGCTTTTGGCGCGCTTGCATGTTGGCGCGCATGGCTGCCATAGACTCTTCGCGTGCCTTCTCTTGAGGCGTCGGCTCAATCCCGCAGCCGCCTAAAAACAGCAAAAGAGAGAGGGAAAGAAAAAGCAGTTTGTTCATTGAGGGCCTTTTTTAGTCTTTCTTTTTAGTCCTGCATTATAAGCAAAAAAAATTACGCAATGGTTAATCACACGCAAGCAAGCTTTGCTCAGAGATGCGTTATAATTTTGAAAAACAGGCAAAGAGAGTAAATGGCAGGCAAGGCGCTGAAAAAAAACAGACAGCATAACAAAGAGACGCGGCCCGCATCAAAGGTCATCTATGCTGGGTTTTGGCCGCGGTTTTTGGCGCTTTGCGTAGACATCTTTATGATAGGAATCCCCATCAGTCTTGTCATCTACTTCTCTTTCGGTTATGAGACGATGCAGAGCCAGCCGGGCTTTATGGACGCGATTGAGGGGACCGGCACATCCAAAGAGCCAAATCCTCTTATCCCTCTTCTTACCATGGGGTTATGGTCACTTATCACCCTGGCCTTTTGGCATCACAGCGGCCAGACTCCGGGCAAGAAGATGGCGCATATCGTCATCGTCGACAGTGTAAGTTTTCGCAAGGCATCACTGGGGCAGCTTCTGGTGCGCCTGCTCTTTTTCATCATGCCGATCTTTGCCTTTGTGAGTTTTTTTGTTATGCTCTTTCATCCCAAAAAACGTACCCTTCATGACATCATAAGCCGTACGGCTGTCATCTACACACTGCGTTTGAAGTAGCTCTGTGGCTTTTATCATCGGAGGCTTTTACTTCTTCTACTTCTCCATCGTGGCGGTGTATGTCATCTTTATGCCCAAGGTCTTGCATATGACAGGCTACTCCCCCGCGCAGATCGGCATACTCTTTGCCGCCGCTCCGCTGGTACGTTTTGCCATTCCTTTTCTCTTTATAAACTACATCTCTTTGACCTCTCGCATCTTCATTTTCTCTCTGGCGCTGACCCTTCTCTCCTCCTTGCTCTTTTATCTTTTTCTCGACGCCTTCTGGCCGCTGTTCTTCACCAATATCCTGCTGGGCATAGGGATGAGCCTCACGCTTCCTTATGTGGAGAGTATTGCCCTGACCCATATGCCAAAAGAGAGCTATGGAAAGATCCGTCTCTTCGGCTCCATCGGATTTATCCTGGTCTCACTCGTCCTGGTCAACTACCTCCAGACGCCGCTCAATGCCATTCACTTCTTAAGCTTTAATGCTCTGTTTACCCTTCTTTTCGGTCTTTTTCTTTTCAGACATGAGAAGACACATCCCTCAAGCAGTGCGGAGGGTGCGCCCTTTAGCCTCTTGGCGCACTGGCCCTTGTGGCTGAGTCTCTTCTTGATGCAGGTCGGTTTTGGGGCCTTTTACAACTTCTTTACGATCTATGCGAGTTCGCATCCTATCGGCATTGCCTCCTTGGATATCTCTGCCTTGGAGATGACGATCTATCTCTGGACCTTCGGCGTTATCTGCGAGATCGGCATGCTCTACTTTCAAGCCCCGCTGCTCAAAAACTCCCTGCTCAAGGTCTTGCAGTTTACTGTTGCGATCACCATCTTCCGCTGGCTTCTTCTCGCCCTTTTTCCTGAGAACCTGACCCTTCTTTTTGTTTCTCAAAGCCTTCATGCCTTCAGTTTTGCCCTCTTTCATACGGCTGCGATTATGTACCTGCATTCGCTCTATAGCAATAAAAAACTTTCGCAGCAGTTCTTTGCGGGGATCGCTTACGGTCTGGGAGCATTTTTGGGGGCATTCAGTGCGGGATTTGTTTACGAGATCTCGCCGCAGGGGCTCTACTTTCTTGCGGCTTTTATCACCTTTGTCAGTTTTGTCTTCTTATGGGTTGAGAGCAGAAGAAGCTCCCCGTGTGAAGAGGGTTGATCTGCCCTGCAAGAGCGTGACCAGGCTATCCTCGCTCCATAAATAGTTCTCAACTCTTCCCAAACGCCCCTCTTCGTCCATAAAACGGACAGAGACCAGCTTGGCCGCCTGCGCTGTCGACGCTTCTATCGGGAGCAGCCTCCATGCAATCTTTTCGGTATACACGCCCGAGGTATCTACGAAACTCCCCTCACCGCCCTTGAGGATAGAGAGGAACTTGCCTCCGGACACCCACTCTCCTTCAACACTCTTCTGGGCATATGCATGCGTATCGGCTATAGCCGGCTGAGCAGCAGTGTTTAGCTCACTTATTTTACGACCGGATTTTAAAAGGTTGTGCGCATATGAACTTATGGGATCCTCTTTTCCAAAGCGGTAGACAAAGGAGAGTTTTTGGCGTGTGTCTTTTTTCTGAACGTGAAGGACGGGATCCGCATCATAATCAAACTCAAGCTGATAGCTAAGGTCGATCACCCGGGTCAGATGTATTATCATCTCTGCCGTGGAAGAGGCTGTGAAGTCCGAGCTATTGTCAATTTTTGGCTGGTAGTAGCCCAGATAACTGAACTCCAGGTTTTTGTCCATTTTTATGGTGTAGGAGAGGTAGCTGCTAAGGCGGGAGTTGCGCTCATCCGCGTAAGCCTCATCCTTCGTATAGCTGATCTTCTCTTCCATAGCCGAAAGCCCCATAAAGAGCTTCCCATACTGGGCAGAATCCGCAATCTTGTAGCGCAGACCTGCGCCGTAAACGCTACGGTTTTGAAGGTATTTGAACTTGTTTTTTTTGGCCTGTGTGTAAAACTCCATCGCCCATCTCGGATCAAAGAGCTGGTGAATATGGCGCAGATGGATAAAGGCGTTGTCATCAGTCGGCACATCGCCGACCTGGTCCTTTTCAACCGCACCCTGCAGCCAGGTGATCGTCTCGGGAGTGTCATACTGTATGCGGCCGCCGTATTCCATCTCGTCTTTCTCGATATTGCCGCGTTTTTTCTGAAAAGAGCCAAAGGCAGAACCGCTGAACCCCTCCGGCTTCTCGCCGAAATCGATGGTTCCGACATCGATGATAGCAAAACCGCTGAGGATAAACATGTGAAGAAGAAGGAGAAGCCGTATCATAATCGCACCTAATGTAAAGGCGCAATTATAATGACAAGAAGATAATATGCGCCTTAGTAGTCGATAATCAACGAGGCTAAAAAGACCCTGTCTGTCCGCTCTTTCATCTCTGCGGGGATGTTTTTATAGTCTATCTGGTAGCTAAGTCCCAAGGAGAAGTTTCCGTTGATCTTGCTGTTGATCGCCGTTTTTGAATAGACGAAATAGTTGTCTGTATCATTAAACTGCAATTTGTAGGTAGCGTCCTCATGGAAGCTCAGGTTGTCCATGATCTGCCAGGCATACTCCAGACCTGCCAGTCCCGAACCATACTCACTGGTCCCGCCGCCTGCTATGTCATCTTTTGAGTAGAGCGCATTGCCGCGCAGATTGAGCTTTTGTCTGTCGCTTTGAAGGACCTTGTAACCAAGACCCGGACCCGTATTGAACTGATAGTCAAATCCCGAAAACTTATCCTCGCCATAGGAGGCCAGGTAGTTAAAATAGAGATCTTCACTTAAGGCTCTGTCGTACTGCAAGAGGGCCCGCCACTTGCTGTTGTTCTCTATCCCGTTGCTGCTCGACTGCAGGGCAGAAAGGTCAAAAGTGATCGTGTTTTTCTTGCGCTTGCGCTCGGCATGAAGGGCCAGGCCGAACTGCGAGGTTTCGGTGTTTCCCTTCGTGTTGCTGTAGGAAAGTTCTGTTTTTGTCTTGTAGCGGGCCTCTTCGCTGAGCTCTTGTACTTTTTCTATGCGTGCCTGGGCCTCTTTGAGCCTCTGCTTTGCCGCGTCGACCTCTGTCTTGGCTCTGTGTTCAGCTTCCAGGGCTGACTCGAGTTCCGCCATATCGATCTTGTTTTCCTCCGCAGTCGGTTCGGCAGCCAAAAGAGCGGCCGAACAAAACAATGAGAACCGAAGACTTTTTTTATTCCAAAAAGGGTTTACTTTGACCTGCATTTCCTCTCCTTAGTCTTCGTTTTTTCTAAGATGGACATCCATTTGAGGATAAGGAATAGAGATCCCTTTTTCATCAAAGGTCAGCTTTACCTTCTCCTGCATATCAAAATGCACACCCCAGTAGTCCTTGCTTTTTACCCAGGGGCGGAAGGCAAAGTTTACCGATGACTCACCCAGTTCAAGAACTCCGACAAAAGGCGCCGGTTCACTCAGCACGCGCGGATCAGAGCTAATGATCTCCTGCAGAACGGACTTCGCCAGCTTTAGATCATCGCCGTATCCTATGCTGAACACAAGATTGAGGCGGCGCGTCTCTTTGGCCGAAAAGTTGGTTATGTTTCCGCCGGCTATCGTTGAGTTGGGGATGGTGATGACCTTGTTGTCGGAGGTGAGCAGGGTGGTTGCAAAAAGCGTGATACTGCCTATCGTTCCCATCTCCCCGCCTGCTGCGACAAAATCGCCTACCTTGAAGGGGCGAAAAGAGATAAGGATAACTCCCGAGCCTACATTTCCCAGGGTTCCTTGAAGGGCCAAGCCGATGGCCAGACCCGCGGCTCCGAGTATCGCGATAAAGGAGGTCGTCTCAACGCCCAGGGCGCTTAGCGAGGCCAGGACAATCACTATCATCAACACGATGTAGACCAGGTTTTCCAAAAATGTCTGGAGCGTGTCATCCACCTTCTTCTTTTTCATCAAAGCAACAAGTATCTTTTGAATCCGCTTTGCGATCCACATACCGATCACAAAGATCAGCAGGGCGCCAATGATCTTCACTCCGTATGTCATGGCAAAACTGACCCCCATCTCAACATAACGGCTAGTCTGATCGATCACCTCGCTGCTGCCGGCGATCAATACCTCGCCTGTCTCTTTTATCGCATCCATTGTCATGGCTCCTTTTTTCCGATTCGAGTTTATCGCTGTTTTAATTATTTAAAGGGCACCTCTAAAATATAAAAGAACGATACAATCTCTATAGGTAATCTTTTTTTAAAGAATAACTCTTTTAGACTTTGATATCCAAGAGATGCAGGGGAGAGAGAGGCTCTTCTTTCTCTTTTTCGGCATTTTCTTTGTTTTTTTCGTTCTCTTCTTCTTCGCGCTTTTTGCGTTCGGAATCCTCGTTGGTCTCATGGATCTCTTCGGTCGGGCGCACGGCCTGAACCTCTTTCTCTTTTTCATTGATCAGTGCGGCGGCGGCGAGGTTTTGGAGGTCAAATTTGTTGAGGGCAGCATTTTGTTCGCCGGCGACACTTGCCATCTGCTGGTTGACATAGATCGCATTGCCTATAGGTCCGACTGCCATAATACCCTTCCTTGTTTTTTGTATCAGCGCTCTTTTGAAACGCTTAGTGTCTTGTACTTGTTGTAGAGGACATTCGCTTCTGACTGCACTTTGACCTCACGTCTATTGGTATAATCGACCAAAAAAGAACCGACTTTAGTCGTTGAGAAGTCCACACAGAGTTTTGCCGCGGCGTAGAGGACCTTTTCGCTGACGTTTTGCTTACTGGTCTGGATGATGACATGCGCCGAGGGGATATCTTTCATGTGCATCCAGATGTCGCCGGCACGGGAGATCTTCAGCAGTTCGATATTGCCTTTTTTGTTCTTGCCCAGCAGCACTTTCTGCCCCTCTATCCAGAAGACTTCATAGGGTTTGGGCGGCTCTTTTTTCGCCTTTTTCTTCTGCGGAGGAAGCAAAAGCTGAAGTTCCTCGTTCGTCTGCGTCAACACGATATTGGCTTTGAAGCGCTCCAGGAAGTCGATCTTCTCGCTCAGTCCCTCGCGCTCTATGTGCAGGTTGAGTGCTTTCTGTTTTGCCTTTTTTGCTCTTTTGAAAAAGATATCGGCCACTTCGGAGGCCTTTCGCGCACCCTCGGGCAGCTCGAGTGCTATCTCCTCCCCGCTGAAATCATACAGATGAACGCTCTTCTCATAAGGCTTGATGAGATGCATGTTAGCCAGAACGAGTTTGCCCTTTGAAAAGTTCTCCTCCGCCTCGCTCATGAGCTTCTCCTCGCTCAAAAGGCCAGAGAGCTCCTCGCGCATCCGCATGATCTTTTTGTCGATGCGCGAAGCCTCTATCTTCTGTCTGCTGTGGAGCTGCTCCTGGGTACGCTGCGTGAAGACCGTTTTCAGATAGGCCTGCATATCAGGGATATTCTCGCCCTCTTTGGGCGTAAAGGTGGGCGAGGCCAACTCCTCCAGCCTCTCTCCGGGTTTGATCTGGCGGTAGGAGTTCATGATGTCGACATGGCGGAGCGCGTCGAGTATGATCCCCTCTTCGTCGAGCAAAATAGCATTGGTGTACTTGCCCGTAAACTCCAGCTGCAAGAAGGCCTTGTGCGACTTGTAGGCACCGCTCTGGCTCACCCCGATGCGCAGCACCTTGTCGTTGTTGATGATCTCCATGCTCACGATATCGCTGCGCCCCAGATATTTCTGCAACAAAACATCAAAAGGGGCCTGATAATGCTTCATCCGCACCGAATCCTCGCGCATGTAGATCGCACTATTGCTTTTTTGCAAATCAAAATAGATGTCATGGCGGCCGTCAAAAACGATTTTGATGATGTTGTCACCCACCCGGTGAGCCGCAGCGATGCGCGTGTACTGTTTCAAATAGTCCACGATCTGTTTAAAGGCGTAAAATTTCATAGATAATTCCTCGTTGTACCGGAAGTTTATCATAAGAGTATAAAGAAATTCGCAGGCTTGTTTTGCTATAATCGCGCCAACACAAAAAGCTAGCGCATTCGCTATTTTAGAAGGCAGACTATGGGACAGACGATAACCGAAAAAATATTTTCTGAGCATGCAGGCAGAAAAGTCTACGCGGGTGAGATCGTGCGTTCGCCGATCGATATGATCATCGGAAACGACATCACAACACCGATCTCGATCAAGGCATTTGAGCAGAGCGGGGCTGAAAAACTGGCCAATCCGGATGGCTTTTCACTGGTACTGGATCATTTTATTCCGGCCAAAGATATCGCCTCCGCAAACCAGGCGAAGATCAGCCGTGAGTTTGCCTACAAGCATGATCTCAAAAACTACTTTGACGAAAAAGACATGGGCATAGAGCATGCCCTTCTTCCTGAAAAAGGACTTATCGTTCCGGGCGATGTGATCATCGGCGCGGATTCGCACACCTGTACACACGGCGCGCTCGGAGCATTCTCGACAGGCATGGGTTCCACCGACCTCGCCTTTGCGATGATCACGGGCGGCAACTGGTTCAAGGTGCCCGAGTCCATCAAGGTCATCTTCACCGGCGAGCTTCGCCCCTATGTCTACGGCAAAGACCTTATCCTCGAACTGATCCGCCTCATCGGTGTCGACGGTGCGCTTTACCAGACACTTGAGTTCACGGGATCGACGATTGCAGGCCTGGACATGGACAGCCGTTTCAGCCTGTGCAATATGGCGATCGAGGCTGGTGCAAAAAATGGCATCATCGCCGTTGACGACACGACACGCGCCTTCTTGGCAGACAAAAAGCTCGCCCGTCCCGCCAAAGAGTTTTACTCGGACGAAGACGCAAAATACGTGAAGGTCATCGAGATCGACGTCAGTTCTCTGGAGCCTGTCATCGCCTACCCTTCCCTTCCTTCCAACGGCAAACCGCTCAGCACGGCTGTCAATGACAAGATCCATGTCGACCAGGTCTTTATCGGCTCATGCACCAACGGCCGCCTGAGTGATCTCAAGGTCGCCGCAGAGATACTAAAAGGCAAACGCGTCGCGCGTCGCACACGCCTTATCATCACTCCAGCCACCCAGCAGATACTCAAGGATGCCGAGAAACTGGGCTACATCGAGATCCTGATCGATGCCGGCGCGGTTGTCTCCAACCCAACATGCGGTGCCTGTCTTGGCGGCTACATGGGCATTTTGGGAGACGGAGAGGTTGCTATAGCGACAACTAACCGTAACTTCGTAGGGCGTATGGGTGCGAGAACTTCGGGCATCTACCTTGCCAACTCTGCCGTTGCCGCCGCTTCCGCGATCACGGGCTATATCAGCGCTCCCTCTGATATAGCGTAGTCCTTCTGCCAGATCCTGCTTGAGAGGATCTGTATTATTCCGCGCTCTCTACTCTGTTTCTGCCATCTGCCTTGGCCCGGTAGAGCGCCTGGTCGGCCAGATCGGTCATCTGCGAAACGCTCATCCCCTCTTTTATCTCAACCACGCCAAACGATGCCGTGATAGGACGACCTGTTGTTTTGACATTCTGCTCTATCGCATTTCGGATACGCTCCGCTACGCTCAAGGCCATCTGCAGGGGTGTGTTCGGAAGCAAAACGGCAAACTCTTCGCCCCCGTAGCGCGCAAGCATATCGACTTTACGCACAGCTTTCAGACTCTCTTTTGCCACATGCTGAAGCACCAGGTCTCCCTCCGAGTGTCCATAGGCATCATTAACCTCTTTGAAATGGTCCAGGTCAAACAGGATAAGACAAAATCTCTCTCTTTGCCTGTCAAATCGTGCATGGAGCTGCTCGAACTGGGGCATAAACGCACCCCTGTTATTCAGTCCCGTCAGGCTGTCCGTAGAGGCTTCAAGTGATTTTTCCTGGTAGAGTTTTTCCAGCTGCAGGTTTGCCGCTTTGAGTTTTTGGCTCTGCATGGAAATGATCTCTTGGTAGTTTCGATTGTTGTGCACATAGATAAAGATAAAAACACTCACCAGGATCTGTACCATTATCAGCTTGTAAAGCTCAATGCCGCTAAGCTCCACGGTGCCCTGGTAAAAAAGGACGATGCCTATAAAAGAGCCTCCAAAGAGCAGTGCCAGCACAATAACCTCTTTAAACGGACGCAGAATAATGCTGATAAGCGGAAGAAAGACAAACAAGATCGTACTCTCTAAAGGACTCTCGCTGCACAGCAGGCTCCAGTAGATAGGCAGAGCCATAAAAAAGATGAAGATCCGGCTCGAGAAAGGGTAGCTTACGGTGGAACGGTAGGTGTTCAGCAAGAGCAAAGATGAGGCGAAAGCGAATAAAAGTTCCAAATATGCCAAGAGAGGTGAAGAAAAAGCATAGTCGCACACACCCATAAAAAGTGCCGCAAACATTGCGCTTTTTAATATAAGTCTATAAACTTTAGCTTCAAGCTTTCCTGCTGTAAACCACTGGGATATATTGATCATTTTAACCTTTTTATATATTCTATATCATACCATAAGAGATGACTTTTAGTCGATAAAAGCGCGCTTTTTTGCTATACTATAAAACCAAAAAAATTAAACTTTTTAGGAAAGAGATGAACTTAACCCATTTAGATGAAAACGGCCGGCCAAAAATGGTCGATGTTTCTGAAAAGACAGCAAGTACGCGCGTCGCTATAGCAAGTGGGGAGATCTCCATGAGTCAGGATGCTTTTGAGGCGATTGTTCAGCAAAAGACCAAAAAAGGACCGGTGCTTCAGACGGCAGTTATCGCCGCCATCATGGGCGTTAAAAAGACTAGCGAGCTTATCCCGATGTGCCATCCGCTCAACCTCTCTGGCATCAACTGCGATGTCGAAGAGCTACCTGCTCTGCCGGGATTCAAGCTCTTTGTTACGGCTAAGCTGACAGGTCAGACAGGCGTAGAGATGGAAGCGCTTACAGGTGTTAGCATCGGGCTTTTGACGGTCTATGACATGGTCAAAGCTATCGACAAGTCTATGGTTATCTCAAAAATACAGCTCGAATCCAAAGAAGGAGGCAAAAGTGGTAACTATCAACGAACTTGAGCAGAAACTCGAACTTGAGTATCCCTGCTCCTGGTGCTACAAGGTGATCTCAGAGCATGAGGATCACACTAAAGAGGCTATTTTCGATGTGATCTCAGAGCGGATCCATAAGCTGACCCACTCCAACAACAGCAAGTCGGGCAGGTATATCAGTATGAATTTAGAACTTTTAGTGCAAAATGAGGACGACAGGAACTTTATCTATGAGGCGCTCAAGGCCCACCAAAAAGTAAAAATGGTTTTATAGGGCGCCGGGAGTCCCAACTTTTCGGCACAGCCTCTACACTTTACAAGGACGATTATGACGACTGAACAATTAGAACGCGACCTTCTTGACAAATGCGCACAGTACAAGCTTCAAACACTTGACCTTCCGGCAAAAAAAGCGGCTGTTGCCGATCTTTTCGAGCATCTCGACACCAAATGGGCACTTGATGTCACTGAACTTGGAACGCAGGAACTTAAAAGCGTAGCAACGTCCATCCTGAGCGAGGCAACAAAAGACATTAATGCTGAGCTTCAGGAGCTTCTGTTGCAAAAAGAGCGCATCGAACGGCAGCTTGACAAGAAGAGCCACGAGCTGCAAAATGTCAAACATCAGGTCTTCAACCTCATCGAAGATCTCATCAAAGAGCGCAATCCCAACAGCGGAGCCATCGCAAAACTCCACAGTGTCGAGCTTCAGTACCTTGATCTCTTAAACCTTCTCGAGGAGATGGTAGAATCGGCGATCATCACCACCTTGGAAAAAGGCACCAACATTGAAGAAACACTTGAAGAACTCGCCAAAGAGATCACGCTTCAGACCCTCGATGAAGGGATCATTTCCGCGATCAGGATCCGTCATGTCATTACCAGCATCTTGAAAACAGCCATCAATGTTGCCGAAGCCACGCCAAACTCGGCACATATGATACTCGAAGGAACCATCAAGGGGATGCGCTCGGGTCTAATCCGTGCGCTTGACCGATTTAAGCAGAAGTTTCTGTTTACTCCCGATGAAGCGAAGATGGTAATGATCGAAGACCCTCAGGATCTATACAACGAGCTTCACCACACAGATGCGCTCTTTATCCAAAGCATCGAGGCACTTGCCGCGCAGAGTTCGCCGAGCATCAAAACTGTGCTCGAAGAGATCGTTGCCGATATACGCTATGACATGCAAGAACTCGTCCTTATCTCCAAAGAGACCCTGGAGATACTCGGCGACAAACTCTCCCAACTTGCCAAAGAGGCCATACAAAAAAGTTCTCATCTCTTGCAGTCAAAACAGGCACAAGATGCCAAAAAAATGGGAGTACGTGCCTGGAACGTCGCCCGCTCTGTTATTGACGGTGCGATAAAAGGCGCCAAAGATGCTATAGATAAAAAATAAGGTTTCACAATGAACATACTCAAACAGATCAAGATCAAAACACGCCTCTATCTTCTTGGCTTCATCGCCCTTCTGGCTATTTTGATGATCTTTTTCAGCAATCAGATGATGATGGACTCCCTCAATTACGAGCAGACAAAGATCAAAATCGTTGAAAAAATAAACATGGACTACATCAAGATGCTCAGCGCTATCCGCGGGTATCAGCTCTTTGTCCTTGAAGATGACAAGGCACTCTATCTCTCCATACATCAAGAGCTTTTTGACGGTATAGCAGAGCTTGAAAATACCCTTGTCAACAGTGAAAACCAGGAGCTCCTGCAAGAGATCCAAGAGGGTGTTTCGCATTGGCATGAGAATAACCTTATTCGTGCGGAGCTAAGCGAGAAAAAAGATTATATGGATTTTGATGAGTGGTATGACTCGAAAGAACGCGAGGTGATGTCTGCTGTCCTGACCGCATCAAAAAAAGCCAACAAAGAGATCTTGGTAAAACTCTCACAGCTTCAGACAAATGTGATTGAACATGCACAAAACAGCATTGAGAAGCACAAGGCACTGATGCTGATCTCCATTCTTCTTATCGCTGTTGCTATTTTGATCCTGGTCACCTTTATCTCGCTATCAATCAACCAGT
Organism: Campylobacterales bacterium; assembly: GCA_014859655.1. GTDB lineage: Bacteria > Campylobacterota > Campylobacteria > Campylobacterales > Sulfurimonadaceae. The sequence continues at coordinate 65,640 of JACUTT010000005.1, read as the reverse complement.
CTCTCTCCTCTATCGGCAAACAGATCAAGGCGATCGCTGTCTCAAAAGAGCTCTCAAAAGTCATCAAGGTCGAAGGCAAAGATGAGCTTTTAGATGTTGCTACAGATATAAATGTTCTTCTAAGTGTTATCAATCAAACCGTCATCAAAGCCAAGGCCTCTTCTTTTGAGAATGAGACCCTCATAGAAAAACTTGAAGTGATTATGAGCGTAATGCGGAGCAAGACAGAAGAGACCCTGAGCATAGCAAATGACACCGAGACCAAAAATCTCGACATATTAGGCCTGGTTGACGCCTCCAGGAACTCTACGCAAGAGGGCAAAATACACATCACCCAGACCTCCGAAAATCTTTCCAATGCCCGAAGCACTATCTCGGGTATGGCAGATATGGTGGAGAGTTCGACCCGGACACAAACCGAACTCTCACACAAGCTTTCCGCTTTGACCCAGGATGCAGAGCAGACAAAACAGATACTCTCCGTCATTAACGATATCGCGGATCAGACCAACCTGCTGGCTCTTAATGCAGCTATAGAGGCTGCGCGTGCAGGAGAACATGGGCGAGGATTTGCGGTGGTTGCCGACGAAGTAAGAAAGTTAGCCGAAAAGACTCAGCACTCGCTGGTTGAGATCCAGGCCTCTATCAACCTGATCACGCAGGCGATTATCGAAGTCGGCTCGCAGATTGATGAAAACACTAAAAACATCTCTAAACTCTCAGCATCTTCACAAGAGGTGGATGAGCAGATGATACGAAGCGTCAATGCGATGCAGAAGACGGCGCAGGTCTCTGATATGCAAGTTATACAGATGAACAGCGTGACTCAAAACGTTGATGAGATGGCGACTACCGTCAAATCACTCAACCATATTGCCGAAGTCAATCAGGAGAATGTCCAGCAGGTTGCCCAGTTGAGCCACGCAATCAGAGCCTCTATGAACGAGCTTCGAGAGCAGCTAAACATCTTCAAGTCGTAATAAAACGCGCATAGAAAAAAGGTTTTTAGCCTATTTTAGCGCCAGGACCTCTGCTCTGCGTTTCTCATACCGCGCAAAATCGTTCCCTTTGATCACCCTGGTGATCAGACGGCTGTAGACTTCACGCATCTGCGAATATTTTGTCAATGTCGGCGCTGCTGCCAAGCCGGTAAAGGGCTTGCCTTGCGCGCGATAGTCTGCACGAAGTTTGCGAAACTCTTTGTATGAATAGTGGCGGTTCAGGTTAAGCATATACGCAGCAATAGAATCATCCAGACTCTCAAAGATGCGAAGTTTATGCTTGGCATCTTCATCGCGCCCGTCAGGAATAATGCCTATCTTTCCCCAAGTCCACTCTCCGAAAATATTGTTTCCCTCACGGGTAAAACGGCTCTCTCCCCAGGCACTCTCAATCGCCGACTGCGCCAAGACCAATGAGACGGGAATCGTATCGATCTTCTCCAGGTACTCCCCCTCGTTGTACATCTGTTTGATACGGTACTTTTTTTGCAATGTGATCAAACGAAGAATATCCGATTGGGAGTGAAAGCTGTTGGTAAAGAGATATTGTCTGAAAAACTTTATGATGAAAACCCTATCGGAGAAGATAGCCCTCTGCGCATTGTCTATCTTAGGCAAAAGGATATTGACAAAAGCCTCTTTTTTTTTCTGTGTATCATTAATATTGTAGTACTCTGCTCCAAAACCCAGTTCGCCGGCTTCTAGAAGTGCAGCACACAATATAAGGTTTATTAGCGCCTGTCTAAACAAAAAAACTCCTGATTCTTTGATGGTCTCGTGTGGTACGAAAGAGACCTTTTTAGCGATAAGCAACCTGTTAAGGGTTTAGTTGATCTCTGTTGTGAAGACTTTTCTAACATCTCCGGTGAAAGTAATTATACCATTTTCAAACCCTAAGAAAAGCTCATCACCGCTCCTGGGTTTAAGCATCATAGTGTCACCGACTTTGCCCTCTTGGTTGGCGTAATAGAAACAGGCTGCCATCCCCGTCCCGCAGGCCAGGGTCTCATCTTCGACGCCGCGCTCGTAGGTGCGCACACGGATATGATCTTTTTCTATAGCAGCAATGTTGACATTGGCGTTATACTCGTGGCGAAGGCTCCGTGCCTCCTCGATGTCAAACTTGTCGATATCGGCATCGAAGCTCACAAGGTGAGGCACACCCGTGTCGATAAGCCACCACGTCTTGCCGTATCTCTCTATCTCTTTGCTTAGTATCTTCGGAGGGGTTAGATCACTCTGCACACGATTTCCGCTCACCGTGCAGCCAATCTCGCCGGCTAAAGTGAGAAAGCGCATCTGCGCCGGAGCCAGACCGTTTTCAAAGGCATAGTGAGCACAGGCGCGGCTTCCGTTGCCGCACATCTCGGCCGAACTGCCGTCCGCATTGTAAAAACACCACTCAAAATCAAGCCTCTCATGCGGCACAAGCACGATCAGCCCGTCCGCGCCCACGCCTTCTTGGCGGTGGCAGAGCGTTTTGGCCAAAGATGAGAAATCTTTTTTTATAAAGGTATGGAAAATAACAAAATCATTCCCGCTTGCCGTGTATTTTGCAACCTGCATCAGCCGCTCCTATTTGTATCTGTTCTTGTAGTCTGTTTTTTCTTTTATTCTATCGACAAAGGCCTCACATTCGGCTTGAAGATGCTTCAGATTCGAACTGTTATCGATGACCGAGGTCGCGCGTCTCTTCTTCTCGTCGATGTTCATCTGGGAGTTTATGCGTATTTTCGCCTCTTTTTCGCTCAGCTTGTTGCGCTTCATATAGCGTTCCAGCTGGATATGCGGCGGAGTGTAGACGACCACGCTCTCTTTGATATCATAGGCGCCGTTTTCAAAAAAGAGGGGGATGTCTATCAGGTAGGGGAACGCTCGCGCGTCATAGATCGCTGCGCGTTTTTCTATCTCTTTGCGGATCAGGGGGTGGATAAAGGCTTCAAGCTCTTTTTTTTTGCTTTCGTCGTTAAAGATGATCTCGCCCAGAGCCGTTCGCTGTACCCGGCCCTTGATCACGAACGCTTCGCCAAACATCCTGGCAATCTCCTCATGGTGCAGGTCCAGAAGTTCGTGGGCAATAGCATCCGCATCGATGACTTGTATGCCGTACAGTTTCATGATGCTCGCAACAGTGCTTTTTCCTGTAGCTATTCCTCCTGTGAGGGCAATCGCGTAGTCATAAAGCGCCATTAATTTCTAATGATGCCTCTGTAAGCCGAACGAATGTAGTTTGGCATTGCGAAACTTGAGGTGTGGATGTCGCAGTTATAGTAGGAGAGGCCGTCAATCAGGTCGCTGCGCTGCAAGATCACATCGGCTGTCGGATGGTACTCTTTGCTCGCGAGGATCATTGTCTTCTCCTTGGCGAAATAGGGCATAACAATCTTGAAGTAAGCGCCCAGGGAAGCAATCTGCTCTTTTGAGGCAGTTTCATCCTCCAAAGAGGCGCTCAGACAGGACACAAGACCGTCCTCTTTGACGATGCGGTTAAGGTGGGCGTAGGTCGCGCGTGAGATCGCCGCGCTTGAGTCAATCAAAACAACATCATAACTGTTGTCAGCACTGTTGCCGATGGCATCCAAACCACCCTGTGTCACTTCAATACCGCTATGACGGGAAAGCTCTTTGGTGATCCCCTCTGCATTGTCGCTGATCAACAGAAGGCTTTTAGGCGACTTGTGTGAACAGACAGGAACATGTACCATCATCTCATTATAAACGAACGCTTTACTCATATTATCTTCCTGGATTCAAAACTATCTTGATTTTTAATTATCGGGATTTTAGCATTTTAGGATTAAAGCGTTTTGAAGAGAACGTGTTAACTGATGTTACGCACTTTAGCAACAAAGTCCCTAAAGCTGCCCGCATCCTTTGGATGCGGGAAAAAATAGACCTTATATCGAGCGCCTCTACAGATAGCGGCAGATCCCATTCAATGAAAGGCGTATCTTTGAAGGCTGCTCATTGACCCGGTAGCCAAAGGGAAGGATCAAGGCGACAGACTTTTCATTTCCGTCAATCCCCAATATCTTTTCGACCTCTTTTTGATCAAATCCTTCGATCGGACAGCTGTCAATCCCCTCCGTCGCCGCGTAGGTCATCATATTGCCCGCGGCGATATAGGCCTGCTTGGCCGCCCAGTCTTTGTAGAAGCTCGGGTTTCCCTCTGCCTTGGAACCCAGGAAATCGGCATACAGCTTCACATAAGTGTCCAGCATCTCCTGCGGCATATTTTTGCGTTTAAACATCTCCTCGACATACTCAGAACCCGGCTGAACCAGTCTGTTCTTGGTCACAAAGACAAGAAGATCGCTGCAACTGGTGATCTGAACCTGGTTCCAGCACGAAGGACGAAGAGCCTCTTTAAGCTCTTGAGACTGAATGACGAGAAGCTCCCAAGGCTCCATTCCAAACGAGGAGGGGGAGAGACGCCCCACTTCCAAAATGTTTTCAAGCATTTTTTTGGGGATCTTTTTACCCTCTTTAAAAATCTTGCAGGCATGCCTAAAGTTCATTGCTTCTAAAAAATCCATCACTCAATCCTTATGCTAATCTTCTAGTATTCTAGCCATAATATTTACAGGAAAGCTTAAAGCGAGCACTTTATACTCATGATCGACATAGGCGAAAGACTCTCTTCGCGCATCAGACTTGAGCGCATCTGCTCAAGCTTCTGGCGTTTACTCATCCGCACGATATAAAAAACAGAGATGGTGACAAGAAAAAGAAGGAGAGAGAAACCCAGCATAGAGAGAAGCGGTATAATGAGATACTTTTTAAAATGTTAAATTGATTTTAACATTTTAAAACTGAAAAGTTATATAAAAACTAGATTAACTCCATTCTCGTCTCTTCTATAAGTTTTGCCAGCGCCCCATAAGTGCTGTTATGTTCGCTCTCGAAACTTCCAAGAAGTACCTTGTACTTTTCGTAATTTTTCCACACTCTCTCCGAAGAGGCCGCTCTGCCGCGTTTTACCAGCTCAAAGGAGACGGCGGCGTTGATAAAGCCCTTGAGCAGCTTTATTTCCATGTCATCTTCAAAACGCCGGGGAAACCAGATCGCCTCCAGGGCCTCATGCGCATCATAATAGCGCGCCTCGTTGATACAGACGACAAACTCCGCCAGAAGCTCCTTGTGCCTGCTCATTTTTCTTCCTCGAGTATCTGAAAGTGCTTGCGCCAGTAGCCCCGGCCGCCTTTTAGGGAGATACAGTGCTGCTGCGGGAACTTTTTTCTGTACTCCTCCAGCCTGTTCATCGTCGCTTTTCCGCTGTCACAGTAGAAGACAAAGACCGAGCCCGCCGCCTCCTCTTTGAGTTCTACGGGATTGTAGGTCACCGTACTTGCATGTGCTATAGGGCTGAGGATAGTGTCGATCAGAAGGACTTTTATCCCCTCTTTTTCGAGTGCGATCTTGTTGCGGAGGAACTCTTCTTGGGTCCACTCGTTGGGAAACTCTCTCTTCATTGGGCTGCTCTGAAAATAATTTTTGTCAAGAATATCAAATTTTTCCCAAAGCTATCGCATGCAAATGCGTAAACAGGCCAAACTTTATCTCTTATTTAGATATACTTTTTTCAAAAAAAGCTGATGGCAAAAAAGAAAAAAAAACTACTCAAATATAACCAGATCATGCGCGCCTTCTTCGACGGAGACGGATTTGACGAGGGCATCACCCGTGTTCCTCTGGACAACCTCATCGAACTCGCGCAGTTTATAGACCTTGACACTGTCGAGCTAAAACCCGATGCGCTTATCCGTGCCTTCAGGCGTGTCTGGAGCGAGGCCGATGTCGAACCGCGCCAGAACATCGTCAACTACTTCAAGGAGCTGGGAAAGGTCTTTACAGGAAGCGGCGAGAAGCAGAACTCCCCCGAAAAAACCGAAAAGATCGAAAGCCTTTTGGACCAGCTCAGCCTCAGCGAGCAAGAGGCCAGAGAACTTCGTGCGAGCTTTATGGAGGAGAGAACAAAACGCATCTCCTTTGCCAAGATGGAAAAAGCCCTCTACAAGATCCGCCTGAAACAAAAGCTTCACGCTATCGAAAAGAGTCTGGAGCTGCACATCAGCGAAGACAACCGCATAGAATTCTTCGCGCCGATTGCCTTTAACTATGCGGGCGAAAGCTTTTCAAAGATCCTGCAGATCAGCTCCGAGAGCCTCTCCTACAGCTTCTTGGAGGAGTCGAGCCCGCAGGAACTCCTAACGGCGCTACAAGAGCAAAAAGAGAGATTTAAGGCACAGAAGCAGCAGGAGGCGGATCGCTTTATTTCCTCGCTTCCCTCCCCGCATCCCTACCTCAGCGATGAGGAGATCCTGCAGGCACTCAAGACGATGCCGCCTGAAAATGAAGCCTTTGAGCACACCCCGCTGAGTGCAAAGACGCTCAAGGCCCTCTTTGGCAGGCACTTCAACACCCATGCCGTCCAGCTGCTTGAACACAACCTTATCCTGCACAAAGAGGCCTCTCTTGCGTATGAAGGAGAGCATTTCGCCTATGACGCCGCCAGCGAGCTTAGCCTTGACGAGCTTTTGCCCCGTCTGTGGAAAGGCCAGAAGATAGAGCTAAGCGATGACAGCGCGCTCATAGAGAACGCCTTCAAAGAGGAGCTGAACGAGGTGATCGATGCCTGCGAAGAGTCCGCTACGATCCTGGAGATGGGGCGTGAAGAGATTGCTTCTTTTGTGCTCAAAGAGCTTCACGGCTACCTGGGACGCGATCTGCATATCCCGGCCAAGGCAGCGCGGCAGATACTCTACAGCTTCAATGCCAGCATAGAAAAACTCAAACTCAAAAAACAGCGCGAAGCCCTGCTCGCACGCACCATACGCGACTTCAAAAACCTCTTTCCCACTGCCCGTGCGTTGCGGCGAAAACTGATCTTCCACGTGGGGCCGACCAACAGCGGGAAGACCTACACCGCGATGAAGGCCCTGGAAAAAGCCGACACCGGGTATTACCTCGCTCCTTTAAGACTCCTTGCACTGGAGGGGTATGAGAACCTCAAACGCGACGGAATAGCCGCCTCTTTGATCACGGGAGAGGAGCAGATCGTCGATGAGTATGCGACGCATATCAGCTCAACGATTGAGATGCTTAACTTCAATATCGACGTGGATGTCTGCGTCATCGATGAAGTCCAGATGATCAACGACAAAGACCGGGGATGGGCCTGGGTAAATGCCATCATCGGCGCGCCGGCGAAAAAGGTCTACATGACAGGCTCGCCCGACGCCCTGCACGCCACAGAAGAACTGGCAAAGTGGCTGGACGAAGAGCTCGAAGTCGTCTATTTTGAACGGATGAATCCCTTGTCGGTGATGCAGAGCGCAACGCCGCTGAACCAGATCGAACCCCAGACTGCCATCATCGCCTTTTCACGCAAGGATGTTCTCCAACTCAAACAGCAGCTCAGCCGCCAGTACAAGGTCTCCGTCGTCTACGGGAACCTCTCTCCCGAGGTCAGACGCGAAGAGGCACGCCGTTTCAGAGAGGGAGAGACCGAGGTCCTGGTTGCCACGGACGCCATCTCTATGGGGCTCAACCTCCCGATCAAGACCATCCTCTTCTCAAAAGACACAAAGTTTGACGGAGAGCGCCGCCGGACGCTTCAGCCCGGCGAAGTCATTCAGATTGCCGGAAGGGCCGGGCGCTATGGCATGGAGGAGAAGGGGTATGTGGGGGCATTGACGCCGGCTATCTTGCAGACGGTGCATGAGCAGTTTCACAAGCCGCTCAAAGACATAACCCTGCCCCTGAACGTCATGGCCAATCTGGAGCACATCCTCCTTGTCGGAAAGATCCTTGAGACAAAAAACCTCGAAGAGATACTCCACTTTTTTATCAAACACATGACCTTTGACGGCCCTTTCCGCGTGGCCAACCTGGAGACGCTGATCGAGATCGCGCGTTATACCGACGCCTACGATCTGGATCTGAGTAGCAAGTACCACATGGCCTGTGCGCCGCTTTCCACACAGTCACCCTATCTTGTGGAGGTTTTTTCCTCCTACATAGCGCACATGCACCGCCAGGAGAGTGTTCCCTACAAAGAGAGCAGACTCTATGGCGAGTACGCCGATTCGATGGAGACCCTGCTGCACATCGAGGATCTGGTCAAGGAGGTCTCGCTCTATCTCTGGCTCAACTACCGTTTTCCCGAGATCTTTCCCGAGAGCGAAAAAGCAAGGTCCGCGCGCAAACAGCTAAACGACTACATCGAAAAGACCCTTAAAAATGCGCAGTTTGTCCCGCGCTGCCGCATCTGTACTAAACCACTTGCTCTTGACTCTGCGCACGCGATCTGCAGCAGCTGTTTTCGCAAAAAGCGGCACTTGGCACCTTCGGAGCAGAGCGACCGCTCAAAACCGCGCACCTATTCCAAAAGGTCCCGATAGTCATATTTGACGGGGTCGACGTAAATCTTCCCCTCTTTGCGCACCACCCGTTCGTCTTGCCCCACCAGCCGTTTGAAGCGGTTTTTTATTCTTTGGTTCTTCGCCGATTTGTAATCTTTGAGTTTCAAAAAGCGCTTCAGGCGTATCGGCTCGCTGGACAGAGCTTCCACATCGACGACATCATCGACCTTCTCGTCTACAAATCTCTGTTCAAGATGAGGCAGGAATTTTGAAGTGATCGTATTTAGAAGCTGTTTGAGCTGCTCGTCACGCTCTTTGTATATCTGCTCTATCTTTTTCTTCTCTTCAATAAGCATCATCTCTTTTTGGTTTCGCAGGGTGCTGTTGAGTTTCTCGAGCTCTTTGATCTTCTCTTTAAGGCTTATGTTCTCATCTTCGATATAAGCATAATACTTGCTCTCCTGCGGCTCTTCTTTCGGCTGGGCCTGCTCGTCGATAAGAACGTGTTTGACCCCGTGCTCGATCACACAGTCCAAACTTCCGCGGCGGATACGGTTGTGAATCGCCTCTTTGGAAACGTTAAATTTTTCTGCTGCCTGCGCAACGCTGAGTTTTGCCATTATCTTCCTTTTATGCCGCACACATCTTGATCAAAGTATTGACAAGGCGCATGTCCAGATGTGTGCTCATATGCTCTTTCATGATCTTGATCGCCTCGAAACTTGTCATCGCATCCTTATAAGAGCGTTTTGTCGTCAGCGCGTCAAAGACGTCACACACTGCAATAATGCGTGGGAATAGAGAGATCTGCTTGTCTATAAGGCCGTCGGGGTAGCCATTTCCATCAAGCTTCTCATGGTGGCTTCTGATCCCTGCGAGAATGCGCTTGTCGGTGATTCCCATCTCCACGGCGATCTCATACCCTGACCCAGGGTGCTTTTTCATCTGCTCGAACTCCGCGTCACTGAGCTTGCCGTTTTTGTTAATGATCTCCCAGTCTACCCGGCTTTTCCCCAGGTCATGCAGCATCGAGGCCATCCCCATATCTTCAAGATCCTTGTCTTTGAGCCCGATAAACTTGGCCAGACTGAGCGAATAAATGCTGACATTGATGGAGTGGGTGTGCGTGTAGTAGTCGTGCGCCGCGATCTTCATGACTGAGGAGAGCGTGGCCTCGTTTTGCAAGGCCAGGCTGACGAAACCATCCACAATGGCCTGGCTTTTTTGCATATTTCCCAGGGCATCGGGATTGCGGAAAAGCTCATCCATTGCCTCTGAGGCCTTCTCATAGACAATGCTTGCCTTCTCGGAAAAAGGGATGTCAGGACTGTTCGCTATACTTTGAAGGTGTTTCTGCGCATAAAACTTGTATTTTTCGTACTCTTCATCGGCAATAAACAGCGTCTCTATCTCCCGAAGGCGAACCTTGCTGTTCCCGTCAACGACGCTGTCGCTTTGCAAGAAAATCGACATGACTGTTTTTGCAGGATTGCTCTCATAAACAGAAAAGTCAAGCCTTGCACCCTCTGTCAGAAGACGCTTGTCGATCGACTTGTAGAGAGTGCCTTTTTTCTCCTGCATTGCGGCTTCTTTTAACGAAAATTTTCAAAGACCAAAGGCGCGTCCCACTCCATCGCCCGGATCAGCTTCATCGCCTCTTGAAGGTCATCCAGGTTTTTCCCCTTAACGCGGATGTGGTCGCCTTCAAGTGTGGCCGTGACCTTCATCTTCTGTGTTTTGATCTCGGAGATGATCTTTTTGGCCTCTTTGGATTCGATGTAGTCGACGATCTTGAAGACTTTGCGTCTGTCTCCGCCGCTAGCATCGACGACATTTGTCTTCTCCAGGACCTTGGAGCTTAGTTCGCGCTTGAGCAGCCTGCCTATTACGATGTCTTCGAGGGCTTCGAGCTTATTATCACTTGAGCTGGTCAGAGTAAGGGTCTTTGCTTTTTCGTTGTAGTCGATATCGGCGGTGAGACCTTTGAAATCGTACCGGCCGACAACCTCTTTTTCGGCCTGATTGATCGCATCTTTAAAGTTTTGCATATTTATTTTTGCCGAAATATCGAAGGAGTGTTCTTTTGCCATGGGATTGCCTATTTTTATGGTGAGTATAACAGTTTCTAACTTATAAATTATTTTCTTTTTTATTTGCAATCTCTTTTTACTATGTTATAATCTTCTTAATTTCTAAAACACCACTCGGAGCCTTCATGTTTAAGCAACTACTCAAAGATGCAAGCATCAAACAGCGCATCAACTACCTCTTGACCATCGTCATCGTTTCGGTGATCGGTGCCTCTATCTTCGCCTTTTACACGCTAAGCACCATCGGCAATCAATACAACAATCTGCAAAACCACTCAACGGCCGGTGCGATGGAGACACTACACATCGAAAAGGACCTCAACTATATCAGCCGTACTACGCGCGACATCATGCTTGGCGGAAACTACGAAAAAGATATGAAGAAGCTCAAAGAGCACACAGAGAAGATCCGAAACTCTTTTGAGAGACTTACCATGACGATCGATGATGATGCCTCCCTGGCCCTCATCAACGATGCCAAAGAAAGCACCATGCTCTTTCTTGAGAACACGCAGAAGATGATGCAGAGCCTCTCTTCCGAAGAGATCAAAAACGATGTCATCAACAACTACGCACGCTATCAGGAAACCCTCACCCCCTACGCCAACGCCTCACGCGACGCCTTCAAAAAAGTTATCGAACTCAAAGAAGAGGAACTCAAAAGTGCCTCTGTCAGTATGAACAGAGGAATCAACTTTTACAAGATCTTTTTCCTTGTCACCGGCTTTGCTATCACAGCCTTTGTTGTTCTCTTTGCCTCGAGCGTACGCAGCTCTATCACAAATGCGCTGACTACTTTTACGCAGGTCATGCAGCGCTCTGCTGATGGAAACTTTGAAAAAACAAAGATCGACGAACGCGACGACACGGAGCTTGGGCAGATGAATCTTGCCCTGCAGAAGCTCCTTTACCAGGTCGAATTCTTTATCAAAGAGATCAATGTCTCTTTTGTCAACGCGACACAGGGCAACTTCGACCGCTGCATCTCCAGAGACGGGATGCACGGGGAGTTTACTGTTGCTATTGAGAACATCTGCGCGAGCCTGAACATCATGAAGAGCGGGGAGGCGAAAAAGCGACGCGACGCACTTAACTCTGACCTTAGCAGTCTCAGCGGAAGCGTTATGAAGAGTCTTACGGGCATACAGGACGATCTGCAAAAAAATATCGAGGGCCTCAAGGGAGTCACTGCGGCAACCAAGTCCGCGGCAGACCTTACCCATAATAGCCGTGACGATATCGAAAGCATCGTTTCCGAGCTTCAGCGCCTAATGGAGCACACTCAGAACAACAACGAAGCGATTTCTTCGCTGGCAACCCAGGTCACCGACATCACCTCCGTCATCCAACTTATTACGGACATTGCGGACCAGACTAACCTCCTTGCACTCAACGCGGCTATCGAAGCAGCACGCGCCGGAGAACACGGACGCGGTTTTGCTGTTGTTGCCGACGAGGTACGCAAACTGGCAGAACGCACCCACAAGGCGACCAGCGAGATCTCCGTTTCGATCAAGTCGCTTCAGCAGGAGATGAACGACATACAGACAAGCTCTGAGCATATGAGCGAAGTCGTCGAGAGCTCAAGCCAGAAGATCACCAACTTCGAGAGCACGATGGCAGAGCTCAACGAAAATTCTACCAAAATCGTCGACTACTCCTACGACATGGAGAACAGCATCTTTATCGTTCTCGCCAAGATCGACCATATCATTTACAAGTCCAATGCCTACAACACCATCATCACGGCAACCCCGCAGCTAAAGATCAGCGACCACCACAACTGCCGCCTGGGCCAATGGTACGAGAATGAGGGTTCCCGACGATTCGGAGAGACCGCATCTTATAAACAGATTCCCCGACCGCACAAGATCGTGCATGACACGGCCAACAAAAATGCCTCCTACCTCAGCGACGGGATCGAAGACAGCCATGTTGAAGTCGGCGCAGAGATCGTTGCGCGCTTTGAAGAGATGGAAAAAGCAAGCAATGAACTCTTCGTTCTGCTTGATAGCATGCTAAGAGAAGCCCGAAAATCCTAAGAAGTCCCAGGACTTTTTAGCCCTGAAGGGGATCCGAAATCAGGACCTCCCCCAAAACTAAAACTCATCCCCGCAGCAAAGTTAGGATCCATAAACCCCATCACGCCGCTCTTGCCTCTGAGCATCGAAATGTCTTGTTTCGGCGCAATCCCCTGCGGGCAGACCGGCACGCACAAATTGCACAGGGTGCAGTCCCATATCCCCTGACTCTGGACCGCTTCAATCTTCTCTCGAACATCCTGCTCGCGGCCGTCGCTGACATAGCGCCAGACACGGGTCAGGGCAAAAGGACCGAGAAACTCTTCGTTGACCGCATAAACCGGGCAGGCGGAGTAGCAGGCCCCGCAGAGGATGCAGTCACTTTGAAGCTCATTTGACTCGACTTGTTCGGGTAAAAGAAGCTGGTTTTCGCTGTTGCTGCTGCTCCAGGCTCTGGCAAGAGCGTTAAACTTCAGCATCTTCTGCGTATCTACAACAAGGTCGCGCAGAACAGGAAGGTTGCCAAGCGGCTCAATGAGATCCCCATCGCTGAGCTTGTAGCCACAGGCGAGCTCCTCTGTGCCGTTAACACGCACCGCGCAGCTACCGCACACACCCGAACGGCATCCCGCCGTAAAGCTCAAGGAGGGGTCTATTTTTGTCTTGATAGCGTTGAGCGCTTCGAGCAGTGTAATATTCTCAAGCTCAAGCCTATACTCTGCGCTCTGCGCAGAAGGCTCATTCTCGCTGCTATAGCGTTTTATGGAAATCTTCATGGCTCATCCCTTGTCGGTTTTAGTCGCAATACTCGCGCTCAATAGGCTCGTCATCATCTTCACCAAAGGCATCTTCGCAGCACCCTTCTCCCCACGCATCATCATCCGCGTAAAAATCGTTCTCGTCCTCTTCGATCTCTTCAATAATAATCTCTGTTTTTCGTTCTATATTCATCCCTTCCCTTTTTCATTAGTTTTTTCACCCAGCTCAACATGCAGTTCTCCGCCCTCTTTCCAGCAGAGGGTGTGTCCGCCGTAAGCCTCGTCATTGCGTGCAGGTGCATCTTCACGATAATGCGCGCCGCGGCTCTCTTTTCGGCTGATCGCACCCAGGAGCAGGCATTGGGAGAGTTCAATCATGTTCGTAAACTCAAGAAACTCCACAAGGTTCGTATTGTACACCAGCGACTTGTCCTGTGCCCCCATCAGCGGGAGCTCCTCCTGCAGCTGCTGCACACTTTTCAAAAGTTCTTCCAGCCTTTTTTCATTGCGCTTTATTCCCGCGCTGCCATAGAAGTTTTTGCCCAAAGAAGCGCGTTTCTCGTAAAAATCCATTGTAACGGCAGCTTCTCTTAGCGTCTGAATATATTCCCTGTCTTTTATGATCTGTTCACTCTGAGCTGTGAAGACCGGAGCGGTTTTGGCGTAAAGCGCCGCATTTTTCCCCGCCTGGCGTCCGAAGACAAGAAGCTCCAAAAGCGAATTTCCTCCGAGGCGGTTTGCCCCGTGCACCTTTTGGTTTGCCGCTTCGCCTGCCGCGAAAAGCCCTGCGATACAGCTCATCGACGTTTCGTCCACATCCACGCCGCCCATGGTGTAGTGCGCGACGGGTTTGATCGGGATCAGGTCGATCACCGGGTCCAGTCCCTCATAGGCGATGGCAAGTTTTCGCTCTTGGGGAAGCTCATGGTCGATAAAGGTTTCGCCCAAATGGCGGATGTCCAGATAGACCTCTCCGCTCTTTTCAATCTCATCCGCAATCGCCCGCGCCACGATATCGCGCGAAGAGAGTTCATCTGTAAAACGCTCTTTTTGTGCGTTCAGCAGGTAGCCGCCTGCGCCCCGCGCCGACTCCGAGATCAGAAGCGCCGAGCTCTTCAGGGCCGTGGGGTGAAACTGGACAAACTCCATGTCACTGAGCTTCGCCCCCGCACGCAAGGCCGCAGCCGCTCCATCTCCGGTAGAGGCCGTCGAGTTGGTCGTAAAACCGTGAAACAGCGAGCCGTAGCCTCCCGTAGCGACAATGACGCTTTTAGCGCGTATCTCGACGACCTCTCCCGTTCTTATGTTCAAAAAGGTTGCCCCGCAACTATAGCGCGCATCCTTTTCTCCCTCGATGATGTAGTTGAGCAGGAAGTGTTCGTTGAGAGTTTCGATGCCCATTTTGAGACTCTGGTCATAGAGAGTGTGGAGAATTTTCAGGCCCGTATAATCCTGAGCATAGCAGGCGCGGATCCCCGATGCCCCGCCCAGACGCCGCTGCGAGATCTTGCCTGCTTGTGTGCGCGAAAAGGGCACGCCGATGCTGTCCAGCCACAAGATGGCCGCACTTGCCTCTTCGCACATTGTGCGCACCGAGGCTTCTGAGCTCAAACCCTGGGACGATTTCAGCGTGTCTGAAATGTGCGCTTCGACGCTGTCCTCTTCGACATTTCCCATCGCAGCGTTGATGCCGCCCTGAGCCATAGATGTCTGCGAACGGGTAGGAAAAGATTTGCCGACCAAGGTGACGCTCGCGCCGGACTCTTTGGCCGCTATAGCCGCAACTAGTCCCGCCCCGCCTGAACCGATAACCAATACATCAACCATTGTTGCTTCTTTACTGTCATATATTTCAACATCTTACACTATTGCCTCTGTATGCAGTTTAAGTTCTAGGCCGCCGCGCTGGATTTAAAAACTCTTTTATTGTAGCCAGTAAAGAATGAGCCAGTACCTGAAGATACGAAGCGAGAAGGCGATCAGCGCAAACCAGATAAAGTTCAGACGGATCAGTCCCGCGGCTATCGTGATGGGGTCGCCGATAAGGGGCAGAGGAGAGAGTATCAAAGAGTAATAGCCATAGCGGTGCGCCAGCAAGAGGGCCCGTCTGCCGCTTTTGTGGGCTTTTATCTTCTCTTTCATCGCGCCGTAAAGAAGCCTTCCTAAAAAGAAGTTCAGAGCCACCGCAAGGCAGTTTCCAAGAGAGGCATACAGCAACACCTCGTCCGCGCCCATTCCCAGCTCAAAAGCGGTGATCAGCGCCGCTTCAGAGGAGAGGGGAAGAAGGGTCGCTGCCAAAAAGGCCGAAAAGAAGAGCCCCGCTGCCGCGAGACTATCCATGGATGCTTTTAATGTTTTCTATCACTGAGGCAATGAGCCTCTGCCTGGCTTCAACCGAAGTCCAGGCGATATGGGGCGTGATGTAGAGACGCTCTTTTGCCTTGATCTGCATCAGTGGATGCGGGTCGCTCATCGGTTCTTTTGCCAGCACGTCCAGACCGACATAGATCGGCTTTGCATCGAGGATATAGGAGAGAGCCTTTTCGTCTACTATCCCGCCGCGGCCGAGATTGAGCAGAATGGCACCGTCTTTCATCATCAGCAGTTCCGAGTGTGCGATAAGCTCACGCGTCGCATCGTTCAGGGGCGCATGGATGGAGATCACATCGCTCTGCTCAAGAATGTTGCTCAGGCTGCGCTGCACATAGTCGGCATTGGCGTTTTTCCCCGAGGTGGAGTAGTAGCTCACCTCCGCGCCGAAAGCCGAGGCGATCTTCGCCACCCCTCTTCCGATCTCGCCCAGACCGATGATGCCCCACTTTTTGCCTTTTAGTTCAAAAAAGGGACGTTCAACATGCGTAAAAACAGCGGAGCGTTGCCACTCCCCGCTTTTGACATACTCGTCATAATAGCGCGAATGGCCCATCAGGTAAAAGAGCATCGAAAAGGTGTGCTGGATGACCGAGTCGGTGGAGTAGCCGGCGACATTCTTGACGGCGATAGAACTCTTTTTTGCAGCCTCCAGATCGACGTTGTTCATCCCCGTCGCCGCCACGCAGATCAATTTCAGATGCGGACACTGTTTCATCATCCTCGCACTTATTACAACCTTGTTGGTAACAACAACATCGGCCGTTTTGATTCGCTCCAGCGTCTGCTCCGCCGCAGTCGTCTCGTAGGAACTCACCTCGCCGAACTGTTCAAATCCGCCGAGGTCGCTCTGCCCGAAGGTCAGGGTGTCTAAGAGTACGATCTTCATCAGACGTCTTTGATCTTGGCGATCAAACGCTTCGCCTGCGCAAGCGCCTTCTCCACCTCATCAAAGACAAGAGCAACAGCCATGCGGCGCCCCTTGTGCGACTCGGGTTTTCCGAAGACGCGCACAAATGAGTTGTCACTAAAGAGCGAATCGTCCACATCCACAACGGGAGAGCAGGAGTCTTTGAGCGACTTGAAGGCCGCAGAGGCCCCGTCACCGTAGAAGGTAAAGCCAAGCGGCAGTCCCAGCACGGCGCGCAGATGAAGGGCAAACTCGCTTTGAGACTGGGTGATCAGCGTCACCATGCCAGTGTCGTGCGGGCGCGGGCTCACTTCCGAAAAGTAGACCTCGTCGCCTTTGACGAAGAGCTCCACGCCAAAAAGACCGCGGCCGCCTAGCCCGTCCGTGATCGTCTTCGCGATCTGCTGGGAGCGTTCTTTGGCAAGCGAGCTCATCCGCATCGGCTGCCAGGAGAAGATGTAATCCCCGTCTTGCTGCTGATGGCCTATGGGCTCGCAAAAGACCGTCTCTTTACCGTTGCGCGCAGTGAGCATCGTGATCTCATAGTCAAAATCAACAAAGGCCTCGACGATCAGCTCGCTCGCATCGCCGCGCGCCTCTTTGGCCATCTCCCAGGAGCTGTCCAGATCGGTTGGCGAGCGCATCACGCTCTGGCCGTGCCCCGACGAGCTCATCACCGGCTTGACCACGCAGGGGTAGCCCATTTCGGCCGCAGCGGTCTCCATCTCTTCGCGTGTCTTGACAAAACGGTAAGGCCCTGTCTTCAACCCCAGCTCCTCCGCGGCAAACTGGCGGATGTTCTTGCGGTTCATCGTCTTGTTCACCGCGTCCGCATTGGGGATGACGTTAAATCCCTCTTTTTCGGCTCTGAAAAGGGCATTGATGCTGATCGCTTCTATCTCGGGAAGGATGTAGTCAGGTTTCTCGCGGCGGATGATCTCCAGCACAGCCTCTTCGTCTTGCATGTTGACGATATAGGCCCTGTTGGCCACAAGGTGCGCGGGTGCTGCCGCATAGCGGTCCACGGCTATAACCTCTATCCCCAGGCGCTGTGCTTCGATCGCCACCTCTTTACCCAGTTCGCCTGAACCCAGTAACATTATCTTTTTACTGTTGCTTTTCAATGGAGCCGTAAATTGCATCTGTCTTCCTTGATGGTATCTGCTTTATTGGATGGCATTTTAGCGTATCTGCTCTGAAATGGGAGGAAATCTGTTCAAAAAGAGCGCCGAAGGAGAGAGCATTTTGGGCAAAAGCAGGGTGGGAGGAAAGCTACTCTTTGCTCTTGTCAACACCTTTTTTCTCATCTTTTGGAGTGCAAACATCAAATTTATGGGCAAATTCACAGGGCATCTCCGGAAAATTCTCGATCAGATAGATAAGATCGTGAATGCCCTGATGCTTCAATAGGTGCCGTTTTCCATAGTGTTCCAGACAAAAAGCGCAGCCTAAGATCTCCGAGCAGTCCAGGGTGTCGCTGATCGTGATGATCTGTTGCTGTGGATTTGTCTCGAGGATCTTATGCAGGGCTTCGGCGCCAAAATCAACCGTAAAATCGATCAGTACCATATCCGGCTCTTCGCTCAGATAAAACTTCATTGCCGCGTTAAGAGTATCGACCAGCGTGACATCGTTATACGCCATCTGTTCTAATAATCCGACCCGTATGGAGTTTTATGTCGATTTGCTATCTACAAACAATATTTTCATTGAGGGATTGCATTGAAAGCCTGATAAACAATCGCTAAATTTTCCCCTCAAGCCTCTAATGCTGCGCCTTTACGAAGCGGTTATAGTGACCCTCTTCTTGCATCAGCACGCCCGGCTCGCCCTCTTCGACGATCTCTGCATCTCGCATCACGTAGATGTAGTCCGAGTTCTGCACTGTGCTGAGGCGGTGTGCGATCGTGATGACGGTGCGCCGCTCCAAAAAGCCGCGAAGCGCTTCAAAGAGCTCGCTCTCCGTGTGCACATCAAGGGCCGAAGTGGACTCATCAAAGATAACCACGCTCGGATCGGAGAGAATCATCCGCGCGATGCTCAGGCGCTGTTTCTGCCCGCCTGAAAGCCGTACGCCTCCCTTTCCGACCAGAGTGTCAAGCCCTTGCGGCAGCTCTTTTAGAAAATGGTGCAGCTGTGCAACGTCGAGCGCCTCGCGGATCTTCTCTTCGCTGTAGTCATCCCCCATCGTCAGGTTGAAGCGCAGGGTGTCGTTGAAGAGTATGGGCTGCTGCAAGACCACAAAAAGATTTTTGCGCAGCACCTCCAGCCCTATCTGCGACAAGGGGATGTCGTTGAAAAAAAGCTCCCCCTCTTTGGGCGGATAAAACCCGCAGAGCACCTTCGCCAGCGTCGTCTTTCCGCTCCCGCTCGGTCCGATCAGCGCGACCTTAGCGCCCGCCTCTATCTGCAGGCTAATGTCCTTCAAGATTCTCCGTCCGTCTGCATAGGAGAAGTTCAGTCCCTCCACGCGTATCGAAGCGCTTTTGCTGCCAAAGGGGTCGGCAGTCGGATGATAGAGCGGTTCCTGCTCCAGCTCGAAAAGCGCGTTGAGGCGCTCCAGTGCGGCCTTGGCATTGGAGTAGGCGTACTGCATCGACAAAAGGTCCTGCACCGGCGTCATCATAAACCACAGATAGCCGAAAACCGCAAACATCTGACCAATGCTCAGGTCAGAGGAGAGGACCAGGATCAGCCCTAGCGCACGAAAAAGCTCAAAGACAGAAAGAAAGAGGGTGAAGGAGAACTTCTCCGCCACAAAACTCTTCTTGCCAAAGCGCGCCGTCTCGTTGCGCAGCGCCTGGGCGTCCTCAATGCTCTTGTCGATAAACTCCTTCTCTTTGGAGGAGGCGCGGATCTGTCCAAAGAGATCAAGGGTCTCGATCAGGGCGTTTTGAAACTTTGCTATGGCCCTGTTCTCCTCTTTTTTATAGCGGGCCACACGGCGCGAGATCAGCTGCGTCACCACCACGACCGCGGGATGCAGGATGAGTATCAGCAGGCCCAGCTTCCAGTCGATTAGAAGAAGGATAAGCGCCACGCCCAAAAGCGTCAGCACCGAAACGATGGAGCGGCTCAGCGCGGAACCGATAAAACTCTCCACCGTCTGCATATCGCTAACGAGCTTGGAAGAGACGGTGCCCGAGCCCAGGGTCTCGTACTCATGCATGGCAACGCGCTTGAGATGAAGCAGAAGTTTTTTGCGCAAAATAAAGGTCGTCTCCTGCGCGATCTCGGTAAAAGCGTAATGGGCAAAAACAGAGGCCACAAAAAACCCGAAGCGCAACAAAATCGTGATCAGCAGCGTCATCAGAATGTATCCCAGAGGGGAAAACTCGTCAAACAAAAAGGTGATGCTTTGTATCAGCGCGCCGGGTTCTTTGAGTATTACCTCGTCGATCAGAAGCGGAATCAGCAGCGGGATGGGAATGCTGATCAGCGTCGCTGCTAGGGCGATAAGATTGGCTTTTAGAAGTTTCTGTTTATGCTTGAGTACCAGCTTAAACAGAAGGTGAAAACTTATCATTGGGACTCTTTCGATATATGGTGCCGTATCATAATCTTTTTTTTTAAAGACAATATAAAACAGATGGCTTGGGAAAAAAACTTGGGCACTCCAGGACCTTGAAGTAAGCCATCCTTGGCTATAATTTCATTTATGATTGCTCAAGACTCCATAGAGGCCTTAAAGACCCGACTTGATATTGTTGATGTTGTGGGAAACTACATCGAGCTTAAAAAAGCCGGTGTGAATTACAAGGCTCCCTGCCCCTTTCATGATGAGAAAAGCCCGAGCTTTGTCGTCAGTCCCGCGAAACAGATCTACCACTGTTTCGGCTGCGGCGTGACCGGAGATCCCATCCGTTTTGTCATGGAGTACGAAAAGCTCAACTACCCCGAAGCCCTTGAAAAACTCGCCTCGCAGTACAACTTCTCTCTGCAGTACACCACGGACACTCAGCGAAAAACCGACACCCGTTTGATGGAGAAGCTCAACGACTACTACAAGGGCCTTTTGGATTCCAACCCCGAGGCGCAGGTCTATCTCAGCGATCGCGGCGTTTTCGAGTCCTCCATAGAGAAGTTCGGCATCGGTTATGCGCCTGCTTCGCAGCAGACGCTGGCCTTCCTTAAAAACCAGCTTTTTGATCTCAAAGAGGGGATAGAACTCGGGGTGATCGGCGAGGGTGGCAACCACCTCTTTGCCCGTTTTATCGAGCGGATCACCTTCCCTATCCATGCGCAAAACGGTAGCATGGTCGGGTTCGGAGGGCGCACGATCAGCGGCCATCAGGCTAAGTATGTCAACTCGCCGCAGACCAAGATCTTTAACAAATCCAAACTTCTTTATGCCTATCATCTCGCCAAAGAGAGCATCTACAAGAACAAAGAGATGATCGTCACCGAGGGGTATCTGGACGTAGTGATGCTGCATCAAGCAGGCTTCACCAATGCCGTGGCGACCCTGGGAACGGCGCTGACAGCCGAACATCTCCCGCTGCTGCGCAAAGGCGAGCCGCGCATCGTCATGGCCTATGACGGCGACAATGCGGGTCTTGCAGCGGCGATAAAAGCCTCCAAACTCCTCTCTGCAGGCGGCATGGATGGGGGCGTAGTTATCTTTTCGCAGGGACTGGACCCGGCCGATATGGTAAAAAACGGCAAGGTCGAAGAGCTCAAGAATCTCTTCCGTCATCCCAAGCCCTTTATCGAGTTTGTCCTTGAACAGAGCGTACACGCCTATGACCTGAGCAATCCCAAGGCCAAAGAGGAGGCGATGCATGCGGGCATCGGCTACCTCAAAACGCTCTCACCCCTGCTGCAAGAGGAGTACCGCGGCTATCTGGCGGCCCTGCTCAACATCAATAAATCCGTCGTGCGCCTTCAAAAAGCACCCCAGAATCAGAAGATCCCCCAGCTCTCCGCCCCGCTGACGCGCGAGGATTTCTGGGAGCTGAGCCTGGTGAAGACCATCATCGAGATCCCGGCTGTTATCGAGAGCATTCTCGACTATATCACCCCTTCACAGCTGCATTCGCATGCCCATGAGTTCACCCTGGCGCTGAGCAACCAGGGCGACCATCCCCTTTTAGCCAAGATCCTGCTCAACGAAAGCATCAAGTCGTTCAAGGAAGAAGACATCAAAGATGAACTGCTCACTTTTTTAAGAAACTACTACGCCAAAGAGCTGCGAAAAGTCAAAATGCAGCAGAACATCCCCTTTGAAAAGAAGGCCTTTATGATCCGCCAGTTCACGGAGAAGGTCAACCGTCTAAAGCGCGGCGAACTTGTCCCCTTCACGCTCTAGCTCACACTTTATCTACACATCACTCCCTTATAATTTCGCCTGTAGCACCCACTACAACGATTTATTCTCCTTAATAAATTAAAATTCAAAGCACTCTACACTCCTCGAAAGAGGAGTATCCATTCCACCTTTTTTACTAATTCACCCCTCTTATCTGCGCCTAATACCCGCTTCGTTATAATCTCACAAATATTTCAAGGTGAACTGATCCCTCGGCGGATTCTTGTGCCTTACCAGGAGAACAAATGAAAGCTATAGCCCTTTTTAGCGGTGGATTAGACTCCACTCTTGCCATGAAACTGATCATCGATCAAGGGATCGAAGTGATCGCTTGCAACATCAACACCGGTTTTGGTTCGACCAAAGACAGACGCGCACATATGCAGAACATGTGCGACCAGGTGGGTGCAGAGCTTCGCATCATCGACATACAGAGCGAGTACCTCCAGGATGTCCTTTTTGATCCCAAGCACGGCTATGGCAAAAATTTCAATCCCTGCATCGACTGCCACGCGAAGATGTTCGCAGTAGCCAAGCGCATTATGGAGGCTGAGGGTGCGAGCTTTTTGCTCTCGGGCGAAGTGATGGGACAGCGTCCGATGAGCCAAAACAGAGAGGCCCTGCAGAAGGTACTGGACGAGAGCAACTGCGAGGGGCTTCTATTGCGTCCCATGTCTGCCAAACACCTCGCACCGACCATCGCCGAGACGCAGGGGTGGGTCGATCGTGACAAGCTCGAAGCCATTCAGGGAAGAAGCCGTGAGCGCCAGTTTGAGCTCGCCAAAAAGTACAATCTTACCGACTTTGAAAGCCCCGGCGGCGGCTGTCTTCTGACGGATGAGAACTTCACCAAAAAGATGCACGACTACCTCAAGTACGACACCTTCGAGGTCAAAGACATTCCCGTCATCAAATACGGCCGCCAGCTTCGCCTTCCTGATGGTGCCAAACTCGTTGTCGGCCGCGACGAACACGACAATGAAAAGATCGAGGCCGTGGACAACGACAAATACGTCCATATCTCAACCCTCGACATGCCCGGACCGCACTCCCTGCTCTCGCGTAACGCCAGCGAAGCCGACAGAGAGCTGGCCGTCCGTCTTGTGCTGACCTACTCACGCACACAGCCTAACCAGAGCTACACGATTGCTATAGACGGCGAGAAGGTCACCTCCCAGCCCTTTGAAGACAAAAAGGCGCCGCACGCCTACTTCGTCGTTTAAAAGTTAAGCCAAGTCTTAAATTCCACTCTGTATACTCATTCTTTGTATCACATGCCGTAGTGGCAGTTGGTACTACCAACACAAAGGAAAGATCATGGGTGTGCCTTTCTCTTTTTACAACTTCACGGCGCTTATCGACCTGCAGCGCGGCATTACGGAGCGTGCAGAAGATTCTCACGCAGAGGCCTTCAGCATCTTGTTTTGCGATTTCGAAGAGCTTGACAAGACGCTGATCAAAGACTCCCTGACGCGTGTCCTGCGCTCTTCAGATGCCTATGTGCACAATGACAACTTCTACTTTTTTATCCTCTATCAAACAGACAAATTTGGCGCCGGTGTTGTGGAGAAGATGTTTGAGGAGTATTTCTCGGTGCCGCTCAGGCATGAGGTGGTGAGCTTTCCCAAAGACGGCGAAAGCGCCCAGGAGCTTTTCGATGCCCTGCAGGCGCATGTCAAGAAGAAGCTAGATATCGACCTGGAGTTTCTCGACCACGACAGCCGTCATTTAAAGGTGTAAAACGAAGAGCTCTTGTAAAAAGAGAGGGCCGCGGAGATCTCCGCCTCACGAAGCGCTTTTTTCGTCGGCCGACAGAAGACCTCCTCTTCTATAGCACCTTTTTCCTCTTTGGCTTTCGCCGCTTTTTCCGGGACTTTCTCTTCTAAGGGGGGCTGAAGCATTTTTGTCTCTGCACTCACCGCTATCTGCTCGCGCTCCGGATTTTTCGCCAGGAGCTCTTTTTCTTTGACAACAAAAGCACCCTGACTCACCTTTGAACGCACCTCATACAAATAAGCGCGTGCGGTTTCGTAGTTGTGAAAATTTCCCACAAATATCTTCTGTTTTCCCTCGATCTTCTTGTGCACATAGGGCGCGGAGAGCTGCTTTATCTTGGCTATAAAAGCCTTTGTAATGGATGCTTCATTGTCGGCAGAGATAACCTGAATGGTGTATCTCTGCTGTGAAAACAAGGCCGCAGTCATCATCACCAAGAGTAAAAATTTACGCATATCTTCCCTTTTGCCAGTCTAAACTTCGTCCTACATCGGCAAATATCCATTTTGTTTTACAAAGAATCGCTTTTTAGAACCGATTAAGCCTTCTCGCTATATACTTCCCTTCTTTTTAAAGATGGGGCATTAGCTCAGCTGGGAGAGCGCTTGCATGGCATGCAAGAGGTCAGCGGTTCGATCCCGCTATGCTCCACCATCATCCCCAAACACTCCCCTAAAATACGAATCTTCATCTAACTATTTTTCTCCTCTTGCAAGGCTTTGCACAACTGTGACACAAATTTGGTACACATTGAAGGTAAATTCATGCGTACTTATCTACAAAATCGTAACGGAATCTATTATTTCCGCTGTCGCGTTCCTCTTAAATATCAGTCCTCGTTTAACGGAAAACCTGAAACTCTTTAATGGCCTGAGATTTTAAAACAAAACCTCAACCGGCGAATGTGAATATGCTATAGAAAACCTCAAAAGCGGTTATTTGACAGCCACGGTGTCTGTAAAAAAGAGTTCTCGGTTATTGTCAAAGTTTGTTACCAGTGTCTGGAAACATTCTGCAAGTTCTCGGATGGTTTCGATGTTGGGTTCGATGTAGACTTTGTTCCCTTTTTTCTCGACAAGGATGACCTGAGCTTCTTTGAGCTCCTTGATATGCGCGGAGATTGTCGGGAGGGAAAAATTAAAATGCTCCGCAACGGTGCTGACGCAGGTAGCGATGGGGTTGACCTCTACGCCGGCCTGCTTTTTGTCCACAGAGCAGGTGTATCCGCCTGTAAAAATATTCTTAAAGATCAAAAAACGAGTCTTGTTGCTCAGTGCCTTGAATATCTTGATCTTTTGTTCCATATCTAACATAGACTACCTTTTAATGGATGCATTTCAATGTCAATTATAACATAGGGCGCCTCCATAAATCCTGCACCCTCTCAGAGAAAAAAAACAACTTCTGCTCTTCTTGACAGAACAATTTTATTGTTATACAATTCTAGTACTTAGCTAAATAGCTAATATATTAATTATATGGGGGCCGAAGATGGCAAGTTTAAAAAGTATAGTGCTGGTAGCAGTTTTGATGGCAGGGCCCATTCTTATGGCAGGACAGACCGAAAGCGACACCTTGATCAACGCCGCAATAAAAGAGGCGGGAGAGATCACTCCAAAACAGCTCAAAGCGATGCTGGATGCGGAAAAAAAGGTGCTCGTCCTGGATGTGCGTGAGGAAAACCAGCGTGCAGAAGGCGAGATCTACACCTTCGATTCGCTGGCAATAACACGGGGCAATTTAGAGTTTGAAGTGCTCAACAAGATCAAAGACAAAAATGCCGTGATCGTCACCTACTGCCGGGGCGGAAGCCGCGGTGCACTCGCAGCGCAAACGCTCAAAAAGCTTGGGTATGCCAATGCGACAAACCTCCAAGGCGGTCTCAAAGGCTGGGCCGAAGCCGGTTACCCGATCGAAACCGGTCTAGGCGTTACTGTTTTGAGTAACGAAGAGTAAAAAATTCTGAGTCTTTAAAGGAAAGCAGATGTTAGAAAAGATTTTTATGGCACTGGCGGCAAAGATGGATATCGCCGGCATGTTTACCGTCACAATGAAAAGCAAGCGCAGTATCCAATCTGTCGTCGATGATGTTGAAGGCACCTGCCTTGCGTATAAGTTCGCACTGCTTCACAGCTACAACTATCATGAAGTCGTTGCCTCAAAGGGCTTTCCCATCGAGCGAAAGGTCTACATCTACGAAGTATGCCAGGCAAAAGCGGCCTCTATGGTGCTGACCTCAACGCCTTTTTTCGCCCCTTTTATGCCCTGCCGTATCGCCGTCTATGAAGATGCGGGAAGCACGGTTATCTCCACGCAAAACATGCAGATGATGATCAACGCCGTCAAGTCAGACGCCGCTTTGTACAAAGAGACCTCTGCACTTTTCGCGCATCTGCAAGATATGATGACAAAATTGAAAGGATAAAGATGACGACTATTGTTCTAAATCACCCGCCCTATGACGGCTCTGATGTCACATGGAATGCGCTGCGTCTGGCGTCAACCCTGTTTCAAAACGGCGAAAAGGTCAATCTCTTCTTGATGAACGACGCCGTTGATCTTGCCCGAGAAACGACGACAATGCCCGAAGGCTATGACCATGACCTCGCTTCCATGGTTAAAAAGCTCTATGAAGAGGGCATCTCTCTTCAGGCATGCGGAAGCTGCAACGCGCGATGCGGCCTGCATAAAAACCAGCCTTATTTCGATGAGAGCGTCTCATCCACCATGCAGATCCTCGCCGACTGGATACTCGCCAGCGACAAGGTTTTAACCTTTTAAGCCTGCAGCCAAAAGCTGCAGTGAGAGCAATACGCTCTTATTTGATGGCCTTTATCGCGTTGATAAGCTCCGCGCTAAGGCCCATGTTAGTGGCTGAACCCTCTATCGCCTTGTGCGTATCTTCAACGATCTGACGCATCTTGGTTTTGACCTCTTCAGAATTTTCAACCTGTGTGTTTAGATGCGCCGTCACCAAGCTCGCCGTAGGAGAGGCTCGCAAGACCTCTCTTCTTTGCCTCCATTAAGGCCGTTTTCGCCATGGTCAGAAGGTTTTGTTCCGTCTCTTTGTTGCTGGCGTAGGCTATCGTCACCTCCAGAGAAAACTGCATCTCATCGAGCAAAATATAGCCCTGCGTACAATATGCCTGAAGCGATTCGATCCCCATCCCTTTGCCCAGCACCGCAAAAACATCCGACTGCACCTGGTAGAATCTCGCCTCGTTTTGGACGTGGGCCGTGCGCAAAAGCTCCCCGTAGGACTGTAAAAAGCGGTCGCCGATCTCCTGGCCGTAAAAGCTGTTGATCTGCCCGAAGTTTTTGATGTCGATCAGGGCCAGAAGGCTCTCTTGTGGCAGATCTTTCAAGTCCCTGAGCAGATGTTTTCAGTTCGGCATTGCGCTGCGAAAGAGAGCTGTAGCAAGAAAGGCAAAGAGGGGATAATAAAAGATCCCTGCGTAGACGCACAAGGAGGCCGCTATAAACCGAAGGATCCTGTCGGTGGACGTGATATTGTTAAACATCTTTACCTCTTAGCTCCATGCTATGGCGTGATCATCATCAAATCGTTCGCAATGCTTAGTTTCTTGTCAAATTTAGCACCCCGGATTATAGCGATACTTTGATCGATTGAGGCTTCGGAGCGTTTCATGATGTGGCTGAGCAGCAGATGGGCGACATTTGCCCGGTGTGCCATTTCGCCTATGAGCGAGGGCTGCATATGGAGCTTTTTGGAAATCTCATCGGCCGCTTCGGGTATGGCAAAATCCGCTATGAGCAGGTCGGCATTGTCCGCCAGCTGCGCAAGAGAATGCTCCTGATCGTTTGTGTCGCCGGTGAAGACGATGTTTTTGCCTTCAATCTCGATGCGAAAGGCCAGGGCAGGAACGATACCGTGGTGAACGCCCATGCTGCGCAGTAAAAATGCTTTCATTTTTGTACTCTTCTGCTCCTGCGGCAACACGTTAGCCAAAAGTTCAAAAGAGCGGCTCTGCGGGGTGAGCGTGTCGGCCATGTAGGCGTAGGCACCGCTCTCTCCAACTAAACGTTCAAGAAAAACATCAAGAGAGGGAAAAGCACCTTTGCCCTGCGGACCGAAGATCGGCAAAGGCACCGAGCGGTCGCTAAAATAGCCTGCCTTGATAAAGGCGCTTAGATCCGCCGTATGGTCAATGTGCAGATGCGTCAGCAAGATAGCGTCGAGGTCTTCGATCTTGGCGCCGCTTTGGGCAAAACGCAAAAAGCTCCCGCCGCCGCAGTCGATCAGGATCTTCGCTTTCTCATCGACCCAGACAAGATATGAACTTGATGCGCGTTGAGCATGAAACTCCGGCCCTCCCGAACCCAGGACCTGAACTCTCACCTCGGAGGCCAGAAGCGAGGCTGTAAAGAGCAGCAAAAAGCTTAGTTTGAACATGAGGTACTCCCACAGTTCATTTTTGCCATAAGAGTATCAATACTCCATTTTCCGCCGCCGTGCGCAGCAAGCACCAAGAGCATGATCATATAATACAGAGGTATCTCAAAGCCGTTGTTTCCTGCTGAAAAGCCGCTTGCAAGATGAACCGTTGTGATCGCAACAAGCATCACCACGATCAGCGGAAGCGTGATGTAACGGGTAAAGAGTCCCAAGACAAGCAAAACAACACCGGCAGCTTCGACAGAGGCCGCCATGTAGGCATTTAAGGTCGCAAAAGGAAAGCCCATAGAGGCGAACCAATCGGCAACTGCACCGATATCCTTCCACTTCATCATCGCAGGCTCATAAAAACCATAGGCCAGAATAAGACGCACCAACAATAAGGAGAAATCCTTAGATTTATCCAGTACGCTGTCCATTTTTTCTTTTAATATACACATTTTGACTACCTTTTTTATGGGATTTGCCATTAGGCTTTACTTGCTGCCGCCGCACTTGCCTGTACCGCACTTGGCATCAGCTTTTTTCTCTTTATCGCCGCCGCATTTCGCATCAGCAGCCTTCTCTTTTGAACTTCCGCACTTGCCTTGTTCTTTGGTTTTGGCATCTTTGCTGCCGCCACATTTACCCGCACCGCATTTTGCGCCTGCTTCTGCTGCCATTGCCATCGGTGCTGCCATCAATAAGGTCCCCAAAACCCATGCTGCTATATTTATGCGTGTCATCTTAAATCCTTTTGTTTTTAATTTCAAGAGATATTTTAGAGCAGTAAAAAAATTATGTCAGTGACGAAGGTCACACATCCAATCCTTCCCTCTCTTTTATGTGATATCCATTACATACAGGGGTGTCAAAAAGGGCTATACTGCCCAAAACAAGGAGACACTACAATGACAAAAAAATCAAACAGAACAAACAGAACAAAACGTTTAGGCCTGGGTCTTTCAGTGCTTATGGCAGTGAGTATGCTGCATGCTTCTGAAGATGTGGCAAGCTACAAGGCCGAATTTGAGGCCTTTATGCAGAAGATGCAGTCGTCTAAGGCGACCTTTTCCGAGCAGGAGCAGGCGGTGATGAAAAAGGCCGGCGAGGATCTTGCCGTGAGTTTGCCCAATCCCGGTATCCAAGCGGGCGAAAAGGCACCTGACTTTACGTTGAAAAATGCCTTTGGCAAAGAGGTGAGGCTTTATGAGGAGCTGAAAAAAGGCCCCGTTATTTTGGTCTTTTACCGCGGAGCATGGTGCCCTTTTTGCAATATGCACCTGCATGTACTCCAAGAAAACCTCGAAGACTTTAAACAGTATGGCGCACAGCTGATCACGGTAACGCCTCAAACTCCGGACAAGTCAGCCGAGCAGATCAAAAAAGATGGCTACCCTTTTGAAGTCTTAAGCGACCTTGACAACAGCGTAATAAAAGCCTACAAGCTCTACTTCGATATGCCCCAGGAGCTGCTGGATATCTACAAAAAACACGGGCTTGATATTGAAGCCTATAACGGGAGCACACGCACAGGTCTGCCTATTCCCGGAAGTTTCGTGATCGATCAAAACGGCATTGTCCGAGAAATGGAGGCACAGACGGATTACAAGATCCGCATGGAGCCCGAAGCGATCATAGAAACCTTAAAAGAGATCGCAGCGGAATAGTTTTTTTCTTCTATCGGATGGGCTATAATGTTCTTTGAAACCTCAAAGGACATCTATAATGGAAGTATTGGAATCATTCGACTTTTTTTCTTCACTCGCCAAAAAAAGCCAGGAAGAGCTTTTGGCCTCATCGACCTATATCACCGTCCCCAAAGGTACAACACTCTACTCGCAGGGTGACATCTGTACCGACATTCTCTTTTTGACCAAAGGACGCGTGAGGGTAAGCCGGCACCATGAGAATGGCCAGAGCGTACTGCTGTACTATTTTGAGCAGGGCGAACAGTGCAATGTCAATTTCACAAGCTCCTACAATAGCGCGCCCGCCGTCGGAACCGCTATAGCTGAGACCGATCTTGCCGGCTATGATGTTCCGGTAGATCTCGTCGCCCGGCTCTTTGTCGAGGACAAGGCCTTTCAGCGCTACGTGTTCGATCAGTATGTCAAACGGCTGGACTGTATGGCGACGCAGATTGAAGACATCCGCTTCTCGAGTCTGGATGTGCGCATTTTGAACTGGCTGCAATCCCAGCCTGAAAAAAGTATTCAGATCACCCATGAAGAGTTAGGCGAAAGAGTCGGCAGCTCGCGTGAAGTCGTCAGCAGGATCCTCAAGGGATTTGAAAAAAACAATATCGTAAAACTCTCCAGAGGCTGCATAAAGGTTTACTAGACGCACTTTCAGCAACTTAATTTTTCTGCATTTCATGTGACCCTTATCACAGACTAAACAATCCAAAGATGCTATGATTTATGTACAAAAAAGCTCCAGCCTGATGGCCGGAATGCCTATAAAGGAGTTGTGATGTGTATCCCCCATGGTGCAGGCGGCACGATAAGCAGTGAAAATGTCAAAGAGAGAAAGATAAGAAAACCGGTCAAAAGAGTCTCCCAGGATGCCTTTGAACACGGCGATCCGGATTTTGTCGATGAGCGCATCAGCGAGGAGAAGCCTTTGAAAAAGGAAAAATCACTCTTCTCAAAGATCTTCGGAGAGTAATAGCAGATCTATCTGCTTGGAATTTTAAAAAAGATATAATACTCTTGTATCAGAAGGCATCTAAATGGGAGTACCTATGAAATTTATAGTTTTGCTTATCATCAAATATATAGTCAAGGTCATTGTTGGCGTGTGGGATTTTATTTTCTTTTTCTTTGGGTTTACCTATGAAAAGCAGGCAGGGAAACTGGATCTGGATGAGTTGGATCCTCTTATAACAGGGCCTAAAAACGAAAAGAACGGGCATCAGTTTTTCCGGGCCAACAAGGTTGGCAAAGAGGCAAATAAAACTCTCTGATAGACCTACCCCTGATTGCTCTTGTCGCGTCTTAGGGTCACGACAGCCTCTTCGTTCTCGGAAACATCCATGCGTATCACAGCATCTGCTTTGTCTTTGCTCATCAGAGCGTCGCGGTCAGATTGGCCTCGAGCACCGCATAATGCTCGTTGAGGGTAAAATAGCCCATCGGTGCCATGTTGTAGAGCTCAAAATAGCGCTCTTTGGCACGGGTGAGCTCCGTCTGGGTGCGCCGCAGCTCTTCGTTTTGCATCTCGAGTTCGATCTGATCCACCTGCAGTTCGCTGGGAATCAGGGTGATGATCTTCGTCACGACGGGCTACACCTCTTCGCTGCTCTTTACTGTTTTTGTTTTTGATGTCATCTCTGCTTCTGCTATCGATCTTGCGCTTTTTTAGTGATTTATTTTATAAACCATAATTTACATTTTAGAGGTGCCCTAAATTATTATTATCAATGAAAATTAAACACTGGAGACCTTTTTTCTCTCCAGACGATCATACATGGCCAGCACATTACAGTAGTCCGCATGCAGAGTCGTGTCGATGTAAAAAGCCTCACCTGAGAGGATTTGCAGGGCCTTTTGTACCCTTTCGCGCCCGAAGATGTTGAAGAGCGCCTCTTCGTACTCTTCCCACACCAGCTCCTCCTCTTCCATGCGGATCAGCTCGGCAATGACGTGGCCCAGCCGGTTGCTGCCAAACTCAAAGGCACTCAGCGCCTCCTCGGTATTTCCCGTCAGCAGGTGCAGCTGCGCTTTGAGCTCGAGCATCGAGAAGTTGTTCTCGAAAATAACGCCGATGTATTTCTCTACGCTGAGCGTATCTTCGAGCGAGTCGACCAGGTCGAGAAGTTCTTCGGGGTCGCACTCTGAAAGATTCAAGATCATCTCACGCACCCATTTGCCGCTGTTTCGGTTGTTGTAGTTCAGATCCTCTACCGGGTAAACTTCAGAGACGCCCGGAACGATCATCTGGCAGGAGTAGAAACCCAGATAGCTGTACTCGCGCAGGTACATCTCTTTTCCCATCGACTCTAGGATGCGCAGAAGGTAGGTGTACTCGTCCCCGCTTCCCTCTCCCTCGTAGCGCCACTTGGCATACTCGAAACTTTTGACGCGGTTCAAAAAGCCAAAGCCCAGCTTCCCGTTGGAGTCGATGAAGTGCGACTCGAGGTTGAAGCTGTCCGCGACCAGACTCATGTCAAAGGTCGGGACCTCGAAGGCATTTAGGTTCTCCACGCCGCGCCCCTGCATAAGCTCCGTCATCGTCCGTTCAAGCGAGACCTGAAGGATGGGGTGCGCTCCGAAGGAGACGAAGAGCGAGGAGGTCTCGGGGTTGATCAGCGAGATCGCAGTGACGGGGAACTTCCCGCCCAGAGAAGCATCGAGCACCTCAACGATGTAGCCCAGTTCACGCAGGGCCTCGACATCGCTGTGGAGGCGCTCGAAAGAGCGCACAACCTCGTCAGGAAACTTCGGCAGCGCGTAGCCCTTGGTGATGATGGCTATCTTGGCGTAGCGTTCGAAGATCTCGCTAAGCGCCTGCACTTTCGCCTCTTCGGGAGTGTTTCCCGTCGCCAGGCCGTTGCTCACATAGAGGTTGCTCAGGATGTTGAGCGGGATGTAGGCCTTTTCTCCGTTAGAGTGTTTGTTAAAAGGAAGGGCAACGACCCGGTCCGTGTAGTCGCTGTTAAAATCGACAAAGGCCTCATCCCTCAGCTCGCCCTGCGGGTCATAGAGCGCGCGCAGTTCACGGCTGAGATACGCCTCATCAAAACCAAAGGCGACCTCGTCGGGGTAGTACTTACGCTCGGGAAGATGGAAGTCGATGAAAAAGTTGTTGGTCTGCAGACGCTCTATGTACTCGCCCAGGGCACTGGCTATCGAGGCCTGCGAGAGCACCCCTTTTCCGTTGGCGTAGATGTGGCGTGGCGCTTCGACTGAGGCCAGGTTGACCGAGTAGCAGTGTTTGAGGGGGTGTTTCTCCTGCGAGAAGGTCGTCTCGCATCCCACCTCGCGTAAAACGGCTTTCATCTTTGAAATCGATTCTTCAAGGGGGGCATTTTTCGATAAGAGTTTCATCTGTTTTCACTTTGTCATAGAGATGCAGGAGTATAGCAAAAAACCGGACCAGGCCGCCACTGTCCCTGCGGTAAAATTATGCTACAATAAGCAAAATCTAGACCCATCATCTATAAGCAAGAACCTATATTTTTATAAGAAGAAACTATGAAAAAAGCACTTTTACTGGCGGTCTGCGCGGCCGCTGTCTTTGCCGGTGAGAGCGTTCTCTCCGACGAGAAGCAGGAGCTGCTACAGCTCAAACGCGAGAAGATCCGCGAAGACATTACCCTGCAAAAAAGAGAGTGGGTCTCTCCTTTAAGGCTTTCGCTCTCGATCAACCGCAACAAAAGTGCGACCTTTCAGGAGAGCGAGACAAAAAGCGCGGGTGTGGACTGGAGCCAGGACCTTTTTAGAAGCGGCGGGATCGGCTATAGCATCGACCAGGCGAAGGCGTTGGGAATGAGCCGGCTTCTGGGCGTCGACAGAGAGGAGGCGGAGTATCTCAAGCAGGCCTACACCCTCTATGCCCAATGTGAGCGCGACCGGCTGAAACTGCGCCAAAACGAACTCACCCTGCACAACCGCGACCTCGATCTCTTTATCATCACGGCCAAATACAAGGCGGGGAGTGCCGACATCAGCGAACTCAACCGCGCCACCATCGACCGCGACACGGCGCGTACGGCGCTGATCGCCTCCAAGAATGTTCTGCGAAACGAGGAGTATGGCCTGAAAAAGCTGCTCGGAGAGGCGCAGATCGACCCGGATACTCTCTCCAGCATACCGCTCATTTCCAAAGAGGAGTACCTCAAACAGCACCTTGAACTGCTACAGTATGAAGCCCAGGACAGAAGTGACGAGGCGGGCGCGAAGATCGTGCGCTCCGCCTACCTGCCAA
This sequence comes from Campylobacterales bacterium, assembly GCA_014859655.1. Classification (GTDB taxonomy): domain Bacteria; phylum Campylobacterota; class Campylobacteria; order Campylobacterales; family Sulfurimonadaceae. Next base: position 31,715 of record JACUTT010000005.1, on the reverse strand, counting down.
AGCTCACCTTCAACGGCTCCTACGGCTATACCGACTATCAGAGTGAGCGGATAGAGTACGCCGGAAACAACTACAACTACGGCGCGACGCTCAGCATGCCCCTTGACATCAACACCAAGGCGCAGATGCTCTCAAGCCGGCTTCAGCTTCTGCAGACGCGCACGGCAAGGCTTGACCGTTCTCAGGAGCTTGAGCAGGAGTACGCTATGCGTTTTTTCACCATAGCCGACTACGAAGAGCGCATCGGCGTGGCGCAGGAGATGCTTGTGATCTACCAGGAGCTCTACTCCTTTACTCAGCAGCAGGTCACCACCGGCGCCAAGACGGTCTACGAGCTCGAATCGCTCGGAAACTCCGTGCAGATACAAGAGCTTGAAAAAGAGATACAGACACACAATATTTTAATAGAGAAGATTTCGCTCTATTTCGACACCAAACAGTAGGGAGAGTCAATGGATGAGATGAAAAAAGTTACAGAGTATCGAGAGCACAGCTGGAAGCGGAAGGCACTTCTTGGCCTTTTCGTAGTGGTTTTGGTCGGGCTTAGCTACTTCTTTTTCGTGCCGGGCTCGCAAAAAGAGGCGTATAGCTATGTAACGCACCCCCTTAAAAAAAGCGACCTTACCCTGACCATCTCGGCAACGGGCTACCTCGAACCGCTCGAACGCGTCGATGTGGGCATCGAGGTCTCGGGAACGATCGCCGAAGTCAAGGCCGACTACAACGACCCCGTCACCAAAGGAGAGCTCCTTGCCGTGATCGACAAGACAAAATACCAAAGCGCCGTGGACAGGGCTCAGGCGACGCTGAATGCGATGAAGGCCTCCTTGCAAAACGCACAGGCGCAGCTCTACCGCGCCTCAGCGACGATCGAGCGGGACAAAAACCTCAAAGCCGCCACCAAAGGAATGCTCCCCTCGCAGCAGGAGTGGGACAACCACTGGGCGGACGAGCTCAGTGCCAAGGCGCAGGTAGACAATGCGGCCGCGCAGGTGAGCCAGGCCAGACACAGCCTTGTTGCGGCGCAGTACGATCTTGACCGCACTATGATCTATTCGCCCGTTGACGGGATTGTTCTGGTGCGTAACATCGATCCGGGGCAGACACTGGCCGCCTCCTTTCAGACGCCGGTGCTCTTTCAGATTGCTAAAGACCTGCGTAAAATGGAGCTCAAGGTGAGCATCGACGAGGCCGACATTTCCAAGATAAAAGAGGGGCAGAAGACAAATTTCAGCGTAGATGCCTATCCTGAACTGACATTTGAAGGGAGCATCAGACTGGTGCGCGTCAACTCTGAGATCCTTGACGGGGTCGTCACCTATATCGCGGTGCTCACAGTTGACAATTCAAATCTTCTGCTGCGCCCGGGGATGAGCGCGGATGTGGACATCATCATAGAGACGCTCAGCGGGACCTTCACCGCCCCGCGCTCCGCCCTTCTCTTTACCCCGCTCATACCCCAGGAGAAAAAACTTTTTGGCTTCAGAGGCAAAGAGACCTCCGAAATCGATCCGAAACCGCATCTTTGGGTACTTGAAAACGGCCAGCCGAAAAAGGTCTATGTTTCCGTTTTGGGAAGCAGCGGACTGCTCAGCGCCGTCGCATCCGACGAGCTCAAAGCGGAGCAGGAGCTGATCATCGCTCAGGAGAAGAAGAGATGATTTTTCTGGAAAAGATCAGTAAGCACTACGGCAGCGGCGAAGCGGCCACACCTGTACTTAAAGCCATCGACCTGGAGATAAAGAGCGGGGAGTTTGTCGCCATTATGGGCCCCAGCGGCAGCGGCAAATCGACCCTGTTAAACATCATCGGCGCGCTTGACGAGCCCAGCAGCGGGAAGTACCGCTTCGGTGAAACCGATCTTGGCAAACTCTCCAAGGTTCAGCGTGCCCTCTTTCGCCGCTACCTTCTCGGCTTCGTCTTTCAGGGCTTCAACCTTCTCAAAAAGGCCTCCTCTTTAGAAAATGTCGAGATGCCCCTGATCTATCAGGGCATCAAGGCGCAAGAACGCAAAAAGCGGGCAATGGCCGCCTTGGTTGATGTGGGGCTTGAGAGCCGCATTGACTATGACCCCAGCCAGCTCTCGGGCGGACAACAGCAACGTGTGGCGATCGCACGGGCGATGGTGACGCATCCAAAGGTGCTTATCGCCGACGAACCGACAGGAAACCTCGACACACAGCGCAGCCACGAGATCATGCAGCTGATGCGCAGCTTCAATGAAAACGGCATCACCATCATCATGGTCACCCACGAGGAGCACATCGCGGCCTACGCGACGCGAACCATCCTGATGCGCGACGGCATCATCGAAAAGGACAGCGGCCATGCTGCTTAACGCTTTTTTGCAGGCCATCCGCGAGATTCGCCGCAATCTGATGCGTTCATTGCTCACAGCCATCGGCATCGTTATCGGCATCGCTTCGGTTATCGCCATGGTCAACATCGGCAAGGGAGCGAGCGAGTCGATCACAAAAAATGTCAGCAGTCTGGGCAGCAATACCCTCTTTGTCATGCCCTCTCAGGAGCACGGCCCCGGGGGGCAGGCCGCTGTAGCAAAACCTTTTGACATGAAAGACGTAGAGATTATCAGGGCTTCCATCTTCACCCTCGAGGCGGTCTCCCCGATGGCAAGCTCTTCAATGACGGTACTTTACAAGGAGCAGAACTACCAGACGAGCATCCGCGGCATCGAGAACGGCTACTTTGAGGTGCAAAACTGGGATCTTTTGGAGGGAAGGCCTTTTGAAAAGAGCGAGATTAGAACAGGACAGGCAGTCTGCATCCTCGGCCAGACCGTGCTTGAGAAGCTTTTCCCCTCAGGAGAGTCTCCTCTGGGCAAAAAGATACGTCTGCAAAAGATCTCCTGCGAGGTGATCGGTACGCTCAAAGAGAAGGGAGCAAACACCTTCGGCAGCGATCAGGACGACCTCGTCTTGGTGCCGATCAAGATGTTTCAGCGCCGCATCAGCGGAAACCAGAACATCCCCCTTATCATGGCCTCAGTCAAAGAGAACTTTCCGCTTGAAGAGGCGATCTTGCAGATACGCCAGGTGCTCAGAGAGCACAGAAACCTCAAAGAAAACGAGGAGGACAACTTCAGGATACGTAGCATGACGGCCCTGCTGGACACGATCACCAAGATCACGGCGATGCTGACGCTGATGCTCGGCGCAGTCGCGGGGATCTCTCTGGTGGTAGGCGGGATAGGGATCATGAACATTATGCTCGTCTCGGTGACCGAGCGCACCCGCGAGATCGGCATCCGCATGGCCATCGGTGCCCTGCCTCAGGATGTTTTGATCCAGTTTCTTATCGAAGCGACCGTGCTTTCGGGTCTGGGCGGTGTCGTAGGGGTCTTTTTGGGTCTGGCCATCACCTTCGGCGCAGCGCAGGCGCTGGACATCGTCATGATCATCGACCCTGCTATAACGGTGATCGCCCTTCTCTTTTCAATGCTCATCGGCATCGTCTTTGGCATCGTCCCCGCGCGTAAAGCGGCCAATATGAACCCTATCGACGCGCTGCGCTACGAGTAACTAGTAGAGGTTCTCTATCAGGTCGCCGCCGCATTTTAGTCCGTGCAGCCACTCTAAAAATTTCTGCACATTCTCATCTTTGAAAACGGCTCCGTGTTGGGGCGCTATCATCGTCACATCGAGCTTGTCCAGAGAGTTTACCCAGGCCTTGCAGAAGATATTTCCCGCCATATAGCGTCGGTGGAAGCCCTCCAGATAAGGCAGGTGGCTCTCGAAGTTACTTATCTCCTTATACGCGCTCATCGCCGGCATCACAGCCGCGCCGATGTCGCCCGAAAAGAGGATCTTCGACTGGCTGTCATAGAGGCTGAAATTTCCCGGACTGTGCATAAAGTGCGCCGGCAAAAACTGCAAATACCCCTCGCCGAAGGGTATCTTTATTCCCTTGTCCGGCAGTGCAAATATCCTCTCCATGTCCAAAACTCCGTAGTGGGTCATAAAGCGCGTCCACAGGCCCGACATGACAAAACGCGTCGAGGTGGCTACCGACCATTCGGAGATGGAACCGGCCACATCGGGGTCCTGATGGGAGAAAAAAACGAACCTGAGGTTTTCAAGAGGGATGTAGCGCTCTATAGCCTCGCAAAGTTCATGAAAGATTGCCGCGCTTCCGGGGTCAATGACGATACCCGCGCCATTTTGGATCAGCAGGAACTGGTTCACCGCCAAAAAACTTTCTTCGTGACTCTCGTCATCAATACTGAACATCACGCACTTGTGTGTACCGTCGTCAAATAAGATCTTATCTTTACCCAAACTGCATTCCTTTAAATTCGCGGATTAAATTCATCTGTCTTCGTGAAACATACTCTATCAGTTGCCGCTTCTGTTCCGGCCCCGACTCCAAGAGTACGACGACAAAAAAACTCCGGGCCAGCTCATCAACGCGCAGCACCTCGGCCGGGACATGGATGATCATCGGTTTTTTGTCATTTGCCAGGACCATGTTTATCACGACCTTTGTTTCCGTCTTGAGCCCTGCCGGAAGCGCATTGAGTTCGAGCTTGACGGCATCGACAGAGATGTCATGCACACGCACCTCGCCGTAGAACTTGCGCTCCTCATAAAAGAGCGAAACGGTATGCTGCTCTTCGGGACAGACCCTTACCGATTTTCGCTGGGTCGGGTTTCGCGGCAGAAACCGCATCTCTTTGAAGATTATGGTCTGCTGCTCAAAGTCGATCTTTATAATCGGCTCACAGAGTACCGCACTAGGGAAGATCTCCGAAGAGATCAGCATGCTTCGCTGGTACTGCACCGCCTTTTGCTGCACATAAGAGCTCTTCACCACAATATGCTTCTCGTTGATCTCGGCAATCATTCCGACATTGGTGATCGTGAGTCCCTTATAGAAGTTGTGTATCTTGATCTCGGCACTGTTCTTTTGGACAACCTCCATCAGTTTTACCAGGGTGTTGCGGTTTTTGTACTTCTCATCATCTTCAACGGCCCGGCTGTCAAAAAGCGAGAGGAGGTTGAGCTCGGTGATGTCGTTAAGCGACATGATGTACATCTCTTTTTTCTTGGGAAGGGGGTGCATCTTCAGGACAAAATGGCGGCTCTCTCTCTCCTCGTTGGCGATCTTGACATGAAAGAGCTTGCCCGCCTCACGGCTCGCCTCCAAATACCAGCTTCCCGGTTCGCGGTTGTAGAGAAAACCCTTGTGCTCGCGCAGCACGACACCGAAGTCTGCATGCTTGGCATCGAAGGCCTCAAGGGTCTGCACCCCGAAGAAGTCAAGGAACATCTGGTTGACAAAAAGCAGTTTGCCCTTGGAGACAAGGGCCAGAAGGTCGCTCTGGTAGTTGAGCAGGTCGTCCATGTAGCTGTTGAAAAGTGAGCTGTTCTCTTCGGTGTCGATCGATTCGATGCAACGTAGAAGTGTCTGTGTCAGCTCGTCGATCTTGATCGGTTTTTTCAGATAGCCGAAGATCCCGACCTTGATGGCGCGCATAAGATGTGCCTTGTCGTCAAAGGCAGAGATGATGATGAACTTTGTCGAGGGGTTAAGCTCTTTGATCAAGGCTATCATCTCGATCCCGTCGAGCTTTGGCATGTTGATATCGGTGATGACGATCTGCGGATGGTGTTCTTTAAAAGCCGCCAGCCCCTCCTCTCCGTCTGCAGCCGAGACGACATTGGAAAAAAACTTCTCCATCAGCCGGTGCGCCTTGATGCGCAGCCCTTCGTTGTCCTCGACATACAAAAGGGTCAGTCCCTCGGAGTGCTCTTTGAGTTTTGATATCGTCTCGACCGTGATCATCTACTTACTCCGCTCCAGACGTTTAAGCTGGGCCATCAGGTCCTCCAGAGTGTCAAGGTAGTGACAGCTTGAATCAACCTCAGTGCTCTCCAAAAAAGAGGGGTGTTCATACGCTTTGAACCCCCCTGTTCTCTTTTCGTCGATGAGCAAAATAAAGTCATCGCCTTGAACACGGAAGACCATGGCATCGCTATAGCGCTCCTGAAGGTACTGCGCATACATCCTCAAGAGTTCGTTCCCCTCGTCCCATCCGTGTTTACTGTTGTACTGCGAGAAGTTTTTCAAAAAGCAGATACAAGCTCTGTAGCGGCTCCCCTCGATGCCCTGCTGAAGGAAGAAGTCAAGATAGTCTTTGTTGTATGTGTCGGTCAGACTGTCGCGGAAGAAGTAGGAGAAACGCTCTTTTTCCATCGTGCTCTTTGGCAGCTGTGAGATGTCGCGCGAAACGTCCATGCGGCCAAGCGCGCGGCAGGCGAAAGGAACAATAGCCGGGTCGAACTGTTTCCCGCTGCATGAGCGCAGCTCTTCTATCGCCTCCTTAAGGCTTTTTCGCCCCTGGTAGATGCGATTGGTCGTCATCGCGTCAAAGGCGTCCGCAAGGATCATGATCTGCGACAAAAGAGGGATCTCATCGGCTCTTAGCCCCTGCGGATAGCCTGCCCCGTCATAACGCTCATGGTGGTGCAGGACGATCTCGGCAATCGCCTTGTACATAGGGATCTTTGAAAGCAGCTGATGGCTGACGCTGACGTGGTCTTTGATGAGAATAAACTCCCGCTCGGAGAGCTTTCCCGGCTTGAGCAGTATGGTGTCGGGCGTGGTGACCTTGCCGATGTCATGCAGCATCCCCGCCCGGTAAAGAAGGTCACACTCCTCTTGCGGCAGGCCCATCTCCTGGGCTATAGCGCGGGAGTAGCGTGCCACGCGCTCGGAGTGCCCTCCGGTATAGGAGTCCCGCACCTCTATCATCTCTACCATCGCCCGAAGCGTCTGCTCGTAGTTGTCGATGAGCGACTTGGTCTTTTCGCTGACCAGCCGTTCCAGCTCGGCGTGGTAACGCAGGTTCTCCTTGAAGGCGTGCAGTCGCCTGGCGACCTTGAAGAGAACCTCTTTCATCTGCACATAGTCGATGGGCTTGATGATGTACTCCGAAACGTTGAGGTGAATGGCGTCCATAAAGTAGCCCGTTTCCGCGTACGCAGAGAGGATGATGACCTCCTGTTCGGGGTTGAGCGCCTTGATCTCCTTGAGCATCTCCAGCCCGCCGAGTCGGGGCATCTTGATGTCGCTCAGAACGATGTCATACTCCGCCTCGCGGTACTTTTGCAGTCCCTCTTCGCCGTCATAAGCATTCTCTACACTCTTAAAAAGCTTCAGCAGGTAGCGCAAAACAGCATCATGCAACTCCTTGTCGTCTTCTACATAAAGAATGTTTAATGCCCCGCAGTACTCTTTTAGCTCTTGAATATCGATCATAGGCTTTCCTCTTTGTAGATGCTCAGGACAAAACAGGTGCCGTCTGCGTCATTTTTAAACGCTTCTATCCTGCCGTTGAGATGTTTTTCCATTATCGTTTTGCTCATAAAGAGCCCTAGTCCGGTGCCGGTCTGCTTGTCTTTGGTGCTAAAATAGGGCTCGTAGATCCGGTGGATGATCTTCTCGTCTATGCCTCCACCGTTGTCGCAGATCCTGATGATAACGGCACCCGAAACCTCTTCGGTGCTGATTGACAGAAGCCTCTGCTCTTTGCAGTGTTCGACCATCGCCTCTTTGGCATTGTTGATGACATTGATCAGCACCTGAACAAGCTCCCGCCTAAAGATCTCGACAGGACTGCTCTCGCCCAGAGAGAGAGTCAGCTCTACCTTGTTGCTCTCAAGGCTCTTTCCGATGATGTTTAGCGCCTCTTTTATCACCTCCTCGACATGTACGCTCTCTTTTTCGCGGTCGGGACGGAAATAGTTTCTAAAGTCGTCTATGGTCTGTGAGAGGTGGTTCACCTGCTCGACAATGCTGAGCGCCTCTGCTTTAAAGACCTCCGCGTTGATATCCTCCATCTCGATGTCAAGCAGAAGGTTGTTCGCCCCCATAGAGATGATTGAAAGGGGCTGGCGCCACTGGTGGGCTATCATCCCTACCATCTCGCCCATGGCCGCGTGGCGCGACTGTATGATCATCATATCTTCCTGGTCTTTGAGTAGCTCACGCATCCCCACCTTCTCGGTGATGTCCTGCCCGATGCCGATGTAGTTGACGATGTTGCCCTCCCTGTCTTTGATGGGCGAGATCATCGCGGACTCCAAATAGGCCTCGCCGCTCTTCTTGATGTTCTTGAAGATGCCCGACCAGGTCTTGTCGTGCGCCACTTCGTTCCACAGATGCACATACTTATACTCGCTGGTCTGCCCCGAGGCAAGAATCCTGGGGTTTTTGCCGATGGCTTCCTCGAAGGTATAGCCGGTGATCAGCGAGAATTGGGGGTTGACATACTCGATGCTGCCCTCAAGATCAGTGATGATGATGGAGACCGGGCTCTGCTCGACAGCGGTCTTCAGTTTTTTAAGCTCCTGCTCGGAAGCGACCCGCTCTGTTTCGTCAAAAAGAATACCGATCAGTTTCACCGCCTCACCACTGTCGGAAAAGATCATCTCGTTTTTGATCTGTATACTGCGTACGCTGCCATCTTTTCGCAGCAGTTTGTAATGTGTGGCCGATAGTTCGCTTCGCACATTCGTGAAAAAGAGAGCCTCCTCGATCTTTTGGCGGTCGTCCGCAGATATATAGCTCATAAAGATCTCAAGCGTCGGTACAAAGGCACCGATCTCTTCGCCGTGTATCCTAAAGACCTCATCCGACCAGAAAAGCTGCTTTGTCTGCAGATCAAGCTCCCAGCTCCCCATGTGGCCCAACTGTTCGGCATTACTCAAAAGTTTGTTTGCCCTTATCAGCTTCTCCTGCGCTCGCTTGCGCTCGGAAATATCGAAATAGGCTCCCAAAATGCCCTCCACTTGGCCATTCTGATCGAGAAGGGGAGCCTTGGAGGTGTTGAGCCACCGTTTTGAGCCGTCTTTAAGGCTCTGGACTTCTTCGTAGTTGAGCTTGCTCCTCTGTGTCCGCATCACTTCTTTGTCATCGCTCACATAAGAGGCCGCTTCTTTGTGCCAGAGCATATCATGGTCTGTCTTGCCGACAAGCTCCTCCTCATCCCTCAACCCCGCATCTTCGGCAAGAAGCCGGTTGCAGCCAAGATAGCGCGACTCTCGGTCTTTCCAGAAGATGCGTATCGGAACAGTGTTGATGATAGTCTTGAGCAGGCTGCTTTCGCGGATCAAATTTGCTTCGCTGTTTTTGAGCGCACTGATGTCACTGCAGACCTGAATGGTTCCCGAGGGTTCGTTGTCAAAATAGATGGGGCTGAGGCTGAAACGGTAAGTCTTGGAGCCAAGAGGGAGTTCATAGTCGCAAAGGGCCTGCCCATTTTTAATCGCCTGACAGAGAGCACATTTCGCCTCACTCATGGTAACGTCATGGAAAAGCATGTGGTTGCGGCGATGGAAAACAGCCTCTTTTGACAAGGACAGAAAACTCAGGGTTGCACGATTGGCCTGACGGACGATACCTTCCGCATCTACCACGACAGCAGGCAGGGGAATGGCATCATAGGTACTCGCATCCTGCGCCATCGCGCTGAAAGGCTTTTGTAAAGAGACCTGAACGATGGCCAGAAAAATCATCCAGTAGGACATAAATCTAAAGAGGTGGCCAAGCACGTTGGTATAGGCATAGAGATCGACATAAGAAGTAAAGGCAAGCTCCGCAAGCATCGTAAAGCTTATGGAAAGCAGCACGCAGTAGTAGACAAAGCGCTCAAAATGGTTTCGAAGTTTTCTATAGAGAATGAGTGCGCCCGCCAGCAAGGCTATAACTACATATTCAAATCCTATCTTCAGCCCAGTCAGTCCGCTCCCCTCCCCATAGAGCTCGAGCAGGTAGGGAGAAAAAGAGAACGCATACACTGCCCCAGCCATGGCTCCAAAGAGCAGGAAAACGGGTGTTTTGGAGAGAACCTTGAAATTTACAAAAGGCGCGCTCAGCAGCAGCAAGGCTTCAAAGAGACGTGAGAGGACCCAAAAGTTAAGTGTCAGATTGGCATCATATGCAGGATAGATCATCATCCCCTTGTAGGTCAGCATGTGAAAAAGATCGAGGGCCGCGATCCAGAAATAGCCCATTCCCAGATAGAGCAGGAAGTTGTTTTTGGTAAACTGGTGGGCGTAATAGGCGACCACGGCCATCACGACACCGACGACAATAGTAAAAAGCTCCGCCAGCGTGTGAAAGAGCAGGTGCCCCTCAAAGAACCTCGCCGACATGATAATGATCATAAAAAACAAAGGGGATAGCCACGGCCGTATAAGCTGATCCTGTGTCGTCTCTTGCATCTACCGTCCTGATAACGCCTGGTGTTATTGCTTTTAATAATGAGCAAACTCTTTTAAAGGCTCTCATTCTAGCATATTACTTTTTAGTCGCGGCCAAGTTCGCTGACATTGATCTTTTTCACGGCTTCTGTGCTACCATTCGTATTCAAAAGGGTCTGCTATAGCAGGGTCTATCACAGGGAGTATCTGTATGAAAATAGCCGTCTCATCCTGCCTTCTGGGCGCAAAGGTCCGTTTTGACGCGGGACACAAACATGAGCACTTTATCACTGACGAGCTGGGGAAGTATGCCAAGTTCGTTCCCTTCTGCCCCGAGCATCTGGCCTTCGGCACTCCGCGCCCCTCTGTGCGCCTCGTTCAGGAGGAAAACGGCCTTATCGTCCAGTCCAACAAGGATGGCAGCGACCTAAGCAGCGCACTCTCTCTGGCTTGCGACAGCGAGCTGGACGTACTCAAGGCAGAGCGTCTTTGCGGCATCATCTTCAAGTCAAAATCCCCAAGCTGCGGTCTGGGAAGTGCGAAATCCTACCTGAACAACGGCTTTGCCGAAGGAAAGAGTAACGGTCTCTTTGCCGAACTCTGCCAGCAGCACTTCCCTCTTCTGCCGATGGAGGAGGAGGGGCGGCTGAACGATCCCTGGCTGCGGGAGAACTTCGTGATGCAGCTCTTTGCCTATGAGGACTTCGAGCAGTTCAAGGCCTCTTCGCCGCAGATGAAAGAGCTTGTCGTCTTCCACCGGAACTACAAGTTTATGCTCCAGTCCAAAGACGAGAAGGCCTACCGACTGCTGGGCAATATCGTCGGCAACCACGAGGGCCTGAGCATTTCCGAGACGCTCTCGCGCTACGAGCTGATCTTCAAGAGTGCCATTGCGCGCAAAAGCAGTATTGCCAAAACGCGAAATGTGCTCGAACATATGGCGGGATTTTTGAAAAACGCGCTCAGCCCGGTCGAAAAAGCGATGCTCCATGAGCAGATCGGCGACTTTGCCGCCAAGATCATTCCGCTCATCTCCCCGCTGGGCACCCTGCAGATGTTTGCACAGAAGTATGAGGTCTCCTATCTGCTGGGCCAGAAGTTCCTCAGCCCCTATCCCAAGGTTCTCGCCCTGCGCTCCGACATCAAAAGCGGAAAATGAGACGCATCCTCTGGTTCCGGCGCGACCTTAGAGCAGACGACAACCCTCTTCTCAGCCTCGGCGGCGAGGTGCTGCCCATCTTCATCTTCGATACAAACATCCTCGCCTCTCTGAGCCCGGATGACCGGCGCCTTAGCCTTATCTTTGCGCAGGTAGTAGAGCTGAAACACGCGCTCAAAGCAAAGGGACTAGACCTCAAGCTCTTTTTCGGCCCCCCGGTCGAGGTCTTTGCTGCGCTTGCTCCGCTGGGTTTTGACGAGGTGGCCGCCAGCGGCGACTATGACGCTTATGCCCGGCAAAGAGACCTCGAGGTCTCGCACCTGTTGCACTTTCGCTACCTCAAGGACAGCTATATCTTTGCTCCCGACGAGGTGCTCAAAGCCGACCAGAGCCCCTATCTTGTCTTCACCCCCTTCTATAACAGGGCCAAGACCCTCTTCACTGCCGAGCACATGAAAGCTTATCCTTTTGTGCCGCAGCAGCTTTTTCCCGCTGGCTACGAAGGGATCACACGGATCGCAGAGGGCAGAGAGATTCCCCTCCCCCTGGAGGCCTCCTCTTTGGGCTTTGCCGAGCAGAAACTCTCTCTTGAGAAGCCCGAGGCGAAACTTACGAGGCTGAAAGAGCAGCTTAAAAACTACGCGACAGACAGGGATTTTCCCTCACTTCAGGCTACCTCTCAGCTCAGCGTCGACCTGCGTTTCGGCACGCTCTCGGTGCGCGAAGTCCTGCGCTTCTTGAGTGCACAGAAAAAAGAGGGCGTAGAGACGGAGCCTTTTTTCAGGCAGCTGCTCTTTCGCGACTTCTACGCCTACCTTCTCTTCCACTTCCCCCGCATAGAAAAAGAGAACTACAAATACCGTTTCACGGGCGTAGAAGACCCCAAAAAATACGAGGCCTTCTGCCGGGGCGAAACAGGCGTGCCCCTCGTCGACGCGGGTGTCAGAGAGCTCTTGCAAACAGGCACGATGCACAACCGTGTGCGCATGGTCTGCGCCTCATTCTTCACCAAGGACCTTCTGCTTCCCTGGCAGTGGGGAGAGGCCTTCTTTGCGAAGCATCTTCTCGACTACGACGCGGCTTCGAACATTCTCTCCTGGCAGTGGAGCGCAGGCACGGGCATCGACCCCCAGCCCTACTTCCGCATCTTCAACCCCTACCTTCAGGCCAAAAGGTTCGACAAAGAAGCACTCTACATCAAACGCTTCTGCCCTGAGCTCAAAGATATAGCCCCAAAAGCCCTTCACGACGAAGAGTATCTTTTCGCCCACGCTATAGCAAACTACCCCAAACCCATCCTCCTTCACAAAGAGGCTTCCGCGGCAGCCTTGGCCTATTTTAAAAGGTCGGTAGTTTGAAAGTAGCTCTAGTTTAAGGGCGCCTCTAAAAGCGACTTATTCGGATTCAAGCGTGAAGGTGTGCACCGACATAACCGCCAGCAAAAAGGCGATCACGCTCTCTTTGGCAAGGGTGCTGATCTTTGCATTGACCCGCTTTGCCTTTATTGCGGCCTTGTGCAGCTCACCCATACTCATAATAAGAGCGCCCACATCCTCAAGGACCTCTTCGTCAAACTTCTGCAGGATATCTTCGGCAATCTTCTCATTCTCAGGCGGGATCTTATAATAAGTCGCCAGCCAGCCGAAAAAGTGCTCTGGCATGGTGCCGAGCGTGCTGTAAAGAGTCTGTGGAAGTTCGCGGGGTGCGAGGGACAGGAGGGCCTCAACGACCTGCTCAAACTCCTCCTGCAGGTCGCTGCGCACTCCTTTGGCGTCGAGGCGGGTAAAGGCGCGGACGGTCTCAATGGCCGATGCGGCGAGTTGCTCGTAAAAGATCCCTCTCTCCCGAGCGGCCGTGCCGATGAGACGGCGCAACTTCACAAGCTGTTCGGCGATCATCTGTGCGGGCAGAAAGGGGTGGTGCATACAAGCAGCAAGAGCATAGACCGCATCCTCAAAGAACAACGCGTCAAGGTTTGCCTCGCGGGCCATCTTGCGAAGCTCACTGACGCGCTTCTTGTTTAGAACCACAGAGGAATTGATGGCGTGCACGGGAACAAGCAGCGCATCACACAGAGGGCTTTTGCATATCTCGTAGTCTTCAGAGTATTTGACGCCACGCTCCTGTGCAAGCCCAAAAGGCACCAGAAAATTGCGCAAGAGCCGCATGGTGAAAAGGGTCTCAAATTCGTCAACAGGCTCTTTGATAAAATAGGAATTGGGCTGAATGGTTTTTTCGATCTCATCAAAAAGCTGCGGATAACGATCCAGCAACAGTGCGACGTAGACCTTGGCGCTACGGTAAAAGGGGTCCGTGTCGCGCATCAGCTGCAAAACTGCCGTTTGCAATGCGTTGATCAGCGGCGACGCCTGTGCATAGTCGAGATAAGCGAGGTTAAAGTCCAAATGTCTCTGTAGCAAGAAGAGGTAGCGTTCGTTGGGCGTTGCCTCTAAAAATCCCCGTCCTTTGGCGGTGAGGTGCAGCCTTCCGCCAGACTTTCGCAACAGCGAGCCGATATCACAGAGCGCATTGGCGCGCAGGGCGGCGGGCTGCTCCTGTTCAATAAAACGCTTTGCGTGTGCGGTAAAGCGCATTTCTGAGGCTGTAGGCATTATTTTTGCAATGCGCTCGACCAGCTTCATGGGCAAAAACCCTTTTGCCGTCAATTTGACGGGCGCTTTCGCGGCGGCTTCGAGCAGGGCAGTCACCTGTGCCAAAATGGGAGTATTTGCCAAAGGATGGGTTAAAAATCCGGGAGCGATATGCATTCCCAAAGATTCAAACTCGCCGATGATGGCCTTCATGTTAAGCGGGACAGGTTTCATGGTCTCTCCTTGTCTTCAAATAAGCGGCTCTGCCATTGTGCCGTTTTGGATGCAAATTATACTTAAAGGCGCTTTTTTTTGGCAAGGGCAGTTTTATAAGTGACACTTGCAACCAGACCGCTTTATTCCAAAAGTGAAGATTCCCTCACGGGGGCGAAGCACCTTCACGGGCGCCATCCTCTCCCGAGGTGGCGCCCCATACTTCAAGGCAGGTACTTTGAACTATTGGGTTACATTCCTATTTTTTAGATAAAAAGTTATGAATATAACCCAACTATTTACATAAATACTTTGGCATTCAACCCAATCTATGCTATAATTATTCCAAAAAGGCGTGTAATGTTGGATATTTTGAGTGCTAACTTCATCCTCTATCTCGCCAATCTAAAACAAAGCTATAAACGCTATTTTTGGGATGAGATCGATCATAATGATAAACTCATCGGGATAGTCGGTGCGCGAGGGGTGGGAAAAACAACCTACATCCTTCAGTACCTCAAAGAACTCGATATTCCCCTGCACAAAAAACTCTACATCAGTGCAGACAGCCTGGAGATGGCAGACACAACCCTTCTTCACATTGCCAAAGAGTTTTCATCATTAGGCGGCCAGGTCCTGGCAATTGACGAGATACACAAGTACAAAAATTTCGAAATAGAACTCAAAAATATCTATGATATGCTTGATCTCAACGTGATATTTTCAGGCTCGTCCGCATTGAAACTGGAACATTCCACTGCCGATCTGAGCAGAAGGGCCGTCATGTATCGCGTGCAGGGGCTCTCCTATAGAGAGTTCTTGGAGATAAGACTGGGCATTGCTTTGGCGCGCTATAGCCTTGAAGATATTCTCACCCGCCATGTTGAAATCGCACTCGAGATAAACCAGAGGGTAAAACCGCTTGAGTTTTGGGAGGAGTACCTGAAGTTTGGTTTCTACCCTTTTTATTTTCAAAACAAAGAGACCTACCCCCTCAAGCTCCAAGAGACCATCAATGCGGTGATCGAAACCGACATCCCTTCCATATTTGCCCTCAAATATGAAAATATCGTCAACCTTAAAAAGCTCGTCAAGCTCGTCTGCAGCTCCAAGCCCTTTACCATAAACATCAAAGAGTTGAGCGCAAAAGTCGGCGTAGACAGGGATACCCTCTATCTTTTTATGGACTATCTCCATCGCGGCAAGATACTCCAGGTACACCGTTCAAAAACAAAGGGCGACAACATCTTTTTAAAACCGGACAAGATCTACCTCAACAACACCAATCTAAACTATTGCTACTGCGCAAATCAAGAAGCAGGGACCCTGCGGGAGACTTTTTTTGCAAATCAGCTCTCACAAGGCCATAGCATAGAGATCCCACAAAAAGGCGACTTCCTGATCGACGAGAAACACCTCGTAGAAGTGGGTGGAAAAGAGAAGGGGTTTGCCCAGATAAAAAACATAGAAAACTCCTTTGTCGTCGCCGACGGCATCGAATCAGGCTTTGGGAACAAAATACCCCTTTGGCTTTTTGGGTTTTTGTACTAGAAACAGATGCCTCAAAGCAATAGACTCTGCGGCCTGGACAGAAACTATAAGCACTGCTGTACGGGCTTATGTAAAATAGAGCGCTTTATGAGGGACGCGTTTCTCTCGTTCACAGTCTCAGGACGTTGGGAACGAGGGAAAAACTAGAATTTGTAATTGGCGCCAATAAACCAGTTTGTTATCTCATCAACCTCAAGAGTTAGATCAACATTACTTACACGAATGGTATCTTCCATATTTGCTTTCATATAACGATATCCAGCTTCTACTGAAAAGTTTTCATTTATTGCATAGTTCACACCGATCTGTGCGCCAAATATGCCTCCTGAAATGTCCACAGTAGTGTCATCAATATCTATGCTGCCTTTTCCTGCAAAAACACCAACAAACGGTTTAAGAGGTTGATCCCCGATCAAATAGTCAAATCCGACCCCATAGATGCCTATATCCGCGGAATCTGCATTGACATTTTGGTAAAATACTGCAACTCGGCTATTTTGGTCAAAATAGTAGCCATCTTGAAGGTTTGAGAACCTCCATCATCTTTTTCTGATTCGCTATAGCCAATTGCAGGAATATTAGCTTTAAGATTAGCTGATGTATTTCCAATGTCAATACCCACATATACGCCCTTCTCGGCTGCTGCCAAAGAGGAAGTGATGCCTGCTGTGATAAGCATGGATGTTATAATTTTTTTCATATGATAATCCTAAATTTTTGTTTGTGCCTAAGCCTCATAAACTTTTCACATATACATCTAGTCTAAGCTCTTAAACGATAAATCGTTTATCGACGCTTAGCGCTTTCCCGTGATGCTATATTTGCATCCCCCTCATGCAAAGTACCCTTCTCCTAATGCTGAATTTTACAAAAAAGTTAAAAACCATGAAGCTGCATGCTAAACATGAAATAACACGGTTTTATTATTTTCATTGTGGCAATAGTATAGTCATAACGACCTTTAATAAAACTTACCATATGGCCAATTATTTTCAAAATGGCTAAAGGTTACACATGGAAGTTTGGGAGAAGATCAACTACTTGCTAGAGGAAAAAAAGATGACCAAACAGGAGTTTGCAAACCATCTTATTGCCTTGGCTCCGAAACTCAAACGTACCGGCGAAGTACCTTCAACACAAACGATTTTGGGATATTTGTATGGAAAAAGAGAGATAAAAATAGAACTCATCCCCTTTATTGCAGAGGTTTTAGGCATCAATGAGCAGGAGCTTTTCAGTTCTCATATAGAATATGCCAGTGAAAACAACATCCGCTACTCCAAAGAAGTGCGAGAGATCGTCAATCTTCTGCAATACCTTCCGCAGCCCGCATTTATCAAACTCAAATCAAGACTTCTGGAGTATAAAAAAATGACAGAAAAAGGGTTTGAGTAGCTCGGGATAACCAAGCCCCTTCTTTATAAACCGACAAAATCAGCACACTAATCTCCCCATTAACACGCTAAAATAGTAAAGTTCACTTATCCTAAACACGCAGGACAACATCATGAAAAATTATCCGCTCTTTCTTCTCTTCGCCCTTCTGGCTATGGCCGGATGTGCTCCGCAGTATGCTCCGCTGGCAACGGTGGAGAAGGTCGATCTGCAGCGTTATGCGGGGACCTGGTACGAGATCGCGCGCTATGAGCACTATTTTGAAAAAGGGTGCAGTGAGGTCAGTGCGACCTACACCCTCACTGACGAGGGAAAGGTAGAGGTCATCAACCGCTGCACCGACGAAGAGGGCAGGCACAAAGAAGCGAAAGGGATTGCCTACGCTGTTGACGAGAGCAACAGCCGCCTGAAGGTGAGTTTTTTCCGTCCATTCTACGGCGACTACTGGATACTTCTGCTTGACGAGGAGTACCGCTATGTTCTTGTGGGCGATCCTTCACGGGAGTATTTGTGGATCCTGTCGCGCACGCCGCAGCTCGATGAGGCTATCGTTCAGAGCATTCTGCAAAAACTTCCTTCTCTGGGCTACACGGCCGAACCGCTGATCTGGACGAAGCAAGGAGAGTAAAGATGTTTGAAGCCAAAAGGGTTCTGGAGTTCTGTACAGTTGTGCAGACGAATGTGCTGAGTCTCTATGCCTTTCACCTCGACACGCAAAACCTTCCGCTTATCACTCCGCCAGGAACGCAGGCCACCGTCGTTTCGATCGACCTGCCGCTGCGAAGGGGGAGCGTGATCGAACTCGACATCAAACGTCTGGGCTTCACGACCCGCTGGAAGATGGAGGTGGCCGCGCTTAAGGCGCCCTCTCTTCTGTGCGACCGTGCCTTGCAGAGCCCCTTTTCGCATTTTGTGCATGAGCACCGTTTCAGCGCCGTGGATGAAAAGAGCAGCCTGCTCTGCGACCGGGTAGAGTTTTCGCTCCCCTTTTATCCGCTGAGCCTGCTGCTGCTTCCGCTGTTGTACCGCGACATGCGCAGGATGTTTGCCTACCGTCACGAACGCACCAAATTTCTGCTCGAGACCGAGCAAAGGAGTTCACATGAATGACTATATTCCCCAGGCTTTTGCCTCCGACCCTGACGCACGGGGCCATTTCGGAAAATTTGGCGGGCGTTTTGTCCCCGAGACGCTGATGCCCGCACTCATTGAGCTTGATGCCTACTACGCCTCCGTGCGCTTCGATCCCGACTTCTGGGCCGAGGTAAACTACTACTTCATGGAGTATGTCGGCCGCCCTTCGCCGCTGTACAAGGCGCAGCATATCTCCGATGAGATCGGCGCGGAGGTCTATCTCAAACGCGAAGACCTCAACCACACCGGCGCGCACAAGATCAACAACACCATCGTCCAGGGGCTTCTGGCCAAACGAATGGGAAAGACAAAGGTCATCGCCGAGACGGGTGCTGGCCAGCACGGTGTCGCCACGGCTACTATAGCGGCACTGATGGGGCTGGAGTGCGAGGTCTTTATGGGCGAGAAGGACGTGCAGCGCCAGGAGCTCAATGTCTTTCGCATGAAGCTCCTCGGTGCCAAGGTGCACGCCGTCACCTCAGGAAGCCGCACGCTCAAAGACGCGATGAACGACGCCATCCGCCACTGGGTAACGCACGCCCGCGACACCTTCTACATCATCGGAACCGCGGCGGGCCCGCACCCCTATCCTCTTATGGTGCGGGACTTTCAGGGCGTCATCAGCTACGAGGCGAAGGCGCAGCTTCTTGAAAAGACGAAGAGCCTCCCCGACTATGTCATCGCCTGTATCGGCGGCGGTAGCAATGCTCTGGGGATGTTTGCGCACTTCATAGAGGAGAGTTCAGTTCAGTGCATCGGCATAGAAGCGGGCGGTCACGGGCTGGAGAGCGGAAAACACGGGGCGAGTCTGGCACTGGGAAAACCGGGCATTCTGCACGGACAGCTCAGCTACCTGCTCCAGCACGACGAGGGGCAGATCAGCGAGGCCCACTCCATCTCTGCCGGGCTTGACTACCCGGGCATCGGTCCCGAACACTCCTACCTGATGGAAGGGGGAAAGGTCGTCTACGACAGCGTGACCGACGAGGAGGCGATCGAGGCCTTTGTCTGGCTCAGCCGCGCCGAGGGGATCGTCCCGGCCTTCGAAAGTGCGCATGCCATCGCCTACCTCAAAAAGATGCCACCGGAGATGATAAAGGGCAAGAAGATCATCGTCAGCCTCTCCGGGCGCGGCGACAAAGATATGATCCAGGCAATGGAGCTGCTGAAACTATGAAAATATCCTCTGCAAAACAAAAGATCCTGCTCACCGGTGTCACCGGATATATAGGCCGCCGCCTAAAACAAAGACTCCTCGAAGATGAGAACGTGAGCCTGAATCTGCTGGTGCGCCATGCCAGCGCCCTGCACTCCTCCGCCATAGAAAAGACAAGCATTTTTGAAGGGAGCAGCTTCGAGAGCGAGGTGCTGGCCCGGGCGATGGAGGGAGTGGATACAGCCTACTACCTCATCCATTCGCTAGGCCAGGATGACTACGCGCAGCGCGACCGCATCAGCGCCGAGAACTTCCGCGAGGCGGCTATAGCAGCGGGGGTGAAAAAGATCATCTATCTGGGCGGTTTGGGCGTCGTCAACGAAGACACCAGCGAGCATCTTCTCAGCCGCATCGAGACAGGCCAGATCCTCTCCGCGCGTCCGGACAAGATCGACGTCATCTGGTTTCGCGCGGGCGTTATCATCGGCTCGGGGAGTGCGAGTTTCGAGATCATCCGCAACCTTATCCAGAAGCTCCCGGTGATGATCACGCCCAAATGGGTCCGAACCCGTGCTCAGAGCATCGGCGTGGACGACGTTATCGCCTACCTTGATGCGGCAAAAGAGGAGAGTATCAACGGCAGTCACATGGTGGACATCGGCTCGGAGATACTCTGCTACCAGAGCATGATGCACCAGTGCGCGGAAGTGATGGGACTCAAACGCCTCGTTATTCCCGTGCCCTTTCTCTCCATCGGCCTCTCCTCCTACTGGCTCAATGTCTTCACTCCCGTTCCCTTCGGCGTGGCCTTTTCGCTGATCAAAGGACTGCGCTCCGAGGTCGTCGTGCAAAACGACATGGCGCAGACCCTCTTTGCACAGATCCACCCGCTCTCTTTCAAAGAGGCGGTCCAAAAAGCACTTCAGGAGGCAGAGGAGAACCAGGTCATCAGCCGCTGGAGCGACCACGGCGGCGACGTCTGGGAAACCGACCACAAGGACTCCATCGCCAATGCCTTCTTCATCGACAGGCAGGAGCTTCCTCTGGGCACGCTCAGCGCACACTCGGTGCATCAGAGCTACCTCAGCGTAGGCGGGGAGAACGGCTGGTTTAATTTCGACTGGCTCTGGGTGATCCGCGGCTTTATCGACAAGATGGCGCGGGGCGCGGGCCTGAACCGCGGACGGCGCTCACAAAACGAACTTCGCATCGGCGACAGTCTCGACTTCTGGAAGGTCGTCGACATCCAAGACGATGAGCGCCTGCTGCTCTATGCGCAGATGTTCGTGCCCGGCAAGGCCTGGCTGGAGTTCAAGATCAATGAGGGTCAGCTGGTACAAAGCGCCTATTTTCTCCCCAAGGGGATACTCGGACGCCTCTACTGGTACGCCCTCATCCCGCTGCACTACCTCGTTTTCCGCGATATGATACGCTCGGTGCTTTCGCGCGCCAAGGCCATAGAAGAACGGTCAAAAGAGGAGAAAAAATGATAAAGAAAATAGCTGCCATAGCACTCCTGCTCACATTGCAAATCCATGCCAAGGAGACCATGATGCCCAGCATCTATGAGATCGAAGTCACTTCAATAGACGGAACAAAAACAAGCCTCGCACCCTACAGAGACAAGGTGATGCTCATCGTCAATGTCGCCAGCAAATGCGGCTTTACCTCGCAGTACGAGGGGCTTGAAGCCCTTTACCAAAAGTACAAAGACGCAGGCCTGGTCATACTGGGCTTTCCCTGCAACCAGTTCGGCGCGCAGGAGAGCGGTAACGAAGAGGAGATCCTCTCTTTTTGCCGCCTCAACTACGGGGTGAGTTTCCCCATTTTTGCAAAGATCGACGTCAACGGCGCAAAGACCTCTGCACTCTACGCCTTTTTGAAAAAAGAGCAGAGCGGAATACTGGGCACCGAAGCGATAAAATGGAACTTTACGAAGTTTTTGGTTGATAGAGAAGGGAATGTACTCAGGCGTTTTGCCTCATCGACCGCCCCCAAAGCGCTGGAGCCGGAGATCGAAAAACTGCTTAAATAACACAGCGTGTCCTAGCGCAAATTTTCCTGCCGTATCTAAAGGATGCGGGTAGCTTTATAGACTTTGCTCCTAAAGCGCGTAACTTAGTGCAAGCTGGCGCTGGTGATAGTCTTGTAGAAGTAGGCCAGACCGACGAACATCGCCGTCGTTCCTATCAGCAGGTAAAAGGCCGAGAGCAGCTGAGTGTAGTCGTCAAGTGTGATCTTGAAAACCACCATCAAAGTCTCGATAGAGAGCGCGATGACAATCATGTTCCATGATCTGTTTGGCCAGGTCAAAGACAGCGATCCCCAAAGTCACCGTGATGCTCGCCTTGCCGGTACGGTAGTGGATATAGGGGTTGGGGATATAAAACCCCTGCTCGTCGAGCATCAGCTTGGTGAAACAGTGGCTCTTGTCGCACTTGAGGCTGCCGGCTTTGCTGTTACGCCGACAGATCACCGGACGCACCTGCGTGAACTCTTTGTCCACCTCATAGACCAGCTGGATAAAGTTGTACTTCTTCAAAATTGCGTCCGCGCGCTCGATATAATCGCCGCTTTCGTTTTTGATGGAGGTCAATACATAGTTGTCGACGGTATTTTGTGCTTTAAGCAGTGCTTGGGCAAGATCAGCGCAACAGAAGCAGCGGCTTGTCCGTGCCGGAGATGAGCTTGGCGGTAAAGCTTCCAAAAAGCGCGTCGCGCAGCCTGTTGTGGCTGAAGGCGCCCATCACCATGATGTCGATGTTATTTTCATTCAGATAGCTGCTCAACCGAGAGACCGCCTCGCCCTGCAAAGAGGTGTAACTCGCTGCTATAGCACTCTTTTCAAGGAGCTCTTTTGCCTTGTCAAGGAGTTTTTGAGAAACAGCGGAGCTGTCATTGACGTTGACGACATGGCAGTCAAGGGTCTGAAAGAGCCGGCTTGTTGCCACCATCTCAAGGGCCTTGTTGCTGCTCGGAGTACCGTCATAGGCCAGCATGATGCTTTTGGGAGCGCTGAAGGCTTTGCCAACGAGCAGGATGGGTTTGTGCAGAAGACGGATTACCTCTTCTACCTGCCCTCCGACGGGACTCTTGAGCGATTCCCCGCTGCGGCCGAGCACCAAAACGCGTATCTCCTTCTCCAGTTCTGCCAGATTTTCATAAAGCATTCCGTGGCGCTGAGAGGCTGTGGCCTTTACTCCCGCTACTTCGGCTTGCTCTTTGGCATGCTGAAGGGAAGTCTTGCCCTTGGCCAGAAGCTCGCGGCTCTGCTGCTCCTCTTCGCCGGCGAGGCTTTCGAGAAGGTCGTCCCGTGCTCCGAGTCCGATGTTGCCGCTCAGATTACTCTGCGGAGTCTTGCTGTGGTGCTCTATCGTGTTGATAAAGTGCAGGGGTCTTGAAATACGCTGTGCCATCCAGATGGCATAGTCGCTGACGACCGAGCTCTGCTGTGTGGCGTCGATGCAGGCCAGTATAGTGTTGTTTTCTTCTTTCATCAGTGTCCTCCCAGAACGTTTTGTAACTCTTCGGGTTTGTCATGCACCCCGAAACGGTCGATGATAGTTTGTGTTGCCTCGTTTTGTCCGATCAGCTCAACCTCTGTCCCTTCGCGGCGGAACTTGATGACAGTCTTGTCAAGGGCGCCGACAGCAGAGATGTCCCAAAAGTGCGCCTTGCTAAGATCGATCACTACTTTATCCACAACCTCTTTAAAATCAAAGAAATCGCTAAACCTGTCGGAGGAGTTGAAAAATATCTGCCCGATGACCGTGTAGGTGCGCACCTCTCCGGAGGCATCGATACTACTGTTGACATACATAAAGTGGCTGATCTTGTTCGCGAAAAAGAGCGAAGCGAGCAGGACACCGGTAAGTACGCCGTAGGCAAGGTTGTGCGTCGCAACGACGACGATGACCGTCGCGACAACGACGATATTGGTCGAAAGCGGAAAGGTTTTCATCTGTTTGAGATAGCCCCAGTCAAAGGTACCAATGGCGACCATGATCATGACGGCCACCAGTGCGGCCATCGGTATGATGGAAAGGTAGTCGCTTAAAAAGACCACCATGATCAGCAGAAAGAAACCTGCCGCAAAGGTGGAGAGACGACCGCGGCCGCCGGACTTGATGTTGATAATGGACTGTCCTATCATCGCACAGCCTGCCATACCGCCAAGACAGCCCGAGGCGATATTGGCCACTCCCTGCGCCTTACATTCGCGGTGCTTGTCACTTTTGGTATCGGTGAGATCGTCCACGATCGTCGCGGTCATCAGCGACTCGAGAAGCCCCACTATCGCCAGTGCGGCAGAGTAGGGGAAGATGATGGAAAGTGTCTCAAAGTTCAAAGGCACATCAGGCCAGAGGAAGATCGGCAGGGTATCCGGCATCTCTCCCATATCGCCGACGGTACGTACATCGATGCCCATAAACAGCACGACTACGGTCAACACAAAGATCATCACCAATGGAGAAGGAAGCAATTTGCCGATTTTGGGCACATAAGGAAAAAGATAGATGAGTCCCAATCCCGCCGCCGTCAATGCGTAGACATGCCAGGTGACGTTGGTGAGTTCGGGCAGTTGCGCCATAAAGATCAAAATCGCCAGAGCATTGACAAAACCGATCACAACCGCGCGGGCAACAAAGCTCATCAGGTAGGCGATCTTCAGGTAGCCCAGCAAGATCTGGAGGACGCCCGTCAGCAAGGTAGCGGCAAGGAGGTATTCGAGCCCGTGTTCTTTGACCAGCGTCACCATCAAAAGGGCCATCGCGCCTGTGGCGGCAGTGATCATCCCCGTCCGCCCGCCCACAAAGGCGATAACAACAGAGATACAAAAGGAGGCATACAGCCCCACTTTGGGATCGACCCCTGCGATAATAGAAAAGGCAATCGCCTCGGGAATAAGGGCGAGTGCGACAACGACACCGGCAAGCAGATCGCCGCGAATATTGCCGAACCACTCCTTGCGACTTGAGTAAATTAGCATTAAAATCCTTTGGGTTTTTTTGTAATGATCCAAGCAGAAGCGGGATCATCTACTGCTCATGGAGCAGTATGAACCCGCAGTTTAGCATAAAGTGCCTTAGTCGTATGCCAAGATCGGGGAGAGATAACCGTGGGGTTTTAGCGTCAAAAGAGAGCAGCTGAGCTTTTCAAAAACATTTTCCGCCGTGTTGCCGATAAGAAAACCGGCTATACCGGTGCGCGCGACTGTGCCCATCACCATGATGTCCACGCCCTTCTCTTTCGCAAAGGGTGCGAGCCGTTCCGCCGCTTCCCCACGCAGATGATAGATGCGCTGCTCACCCTGAATGCCCGAGGCTCTTATCAGCTCCTTTAATTGTGCGAGGTGGTCCGCCTGTGCGCTTTGGACGGTGTCGACAATCTCCTCTGTTGAGACGCTTACCCAGCTGCTGTGACGCAGATAGTTCTCATAGGCATATTCCCAGAAGGAGACGATGTCGAGTGTTCCGCTGCAGCTGTCCGCAACCGCGCGGGCAGCCTGGAGAAGCCGTATCGAAAGGTCGCGGGCATTCTCCCCTTCGGCGAGAGGATCAATGGCCACCGCAACGCGGATCTTTTCGCGCGAATGCGCAATAGGACGCGCAAGCCAGACGGCGCTGGGGCATTTGCGCAACAGGGTCATGTCGAGCGCCTTGAAGCCCTCCGACTCCGTGGGCTCCGCCTCTTTGACGAGAAGGTCATGCTCGTGGCGAATCACATAGCGCGTCAGCCCCACCGCAAGAGGAAGTTCACTTTCTATGACCTCCAGCACCAGTTCCGGCAGCTCTGCCGGCACGATTTGGCGTGCGTGCACAAGGGCATCCTCTGTCCGTTGGGCCAAAAAGGCTTCAAAGGCATCTTTTTGCGCCTGCAGTCTGGTCGGCAAGGCGGGGTAAAGCGCCAAAACCTTCAAGGCAGCCTCATCGTTTCGCGCAAGTGAAAGCGCCTGTTTCAGCCCCTCCGTCTCTTCGCCTGCCATGCTCATCGCATAGAGTATATTTTTAAAGTGGTGCATAGTTCTCTCCTTGTGTGGTGTTGATAAGTGTTCTTCTTATATCATCTTCGATTTTTTCAACGGCATAGTGCGCGGCGTCGTGGTAGGGGACAAAGACCAAAGAAGCCCCGTGTGCTTCGAGCCATTTTTGTTCCCTTGCCTCCTCGATGTTGTGCTGCTGCACCGTCAGGGCGATCTTGCCCCTGTAGCCATGCTGCTTCAAGGCATCCAGAAGAACGATCCTCGGGTCTTCGTGCTGCAGGCTGGAATGGTACTGCGACATGGCAAGGATGATATACCCCACTCCTTCCAGCGGCAGCGAAGCAATAAACTCCTGGTCGCTTGCATCCCCATACACCGCATCAAAACCGCGCCGCCGCTGATGCAGTACCTCTTCGGGATTAAAGTCGACGATCAGCAGCTTTTTGCCCGATTTTTTCAGAGCCTGGGCAAGGGCATTGCCATAGCGGCCAGCCCCGAAAAGGATAATATCATAGCGTGCACCCAAGGGCACATTGAAGCCGCTTTTGCTCTCGCGCGAGGCCACACGGCGTTCAAAGATGCCTAATATCGGCTCAAGATAGTCATACAGGCGGTGAGAGTAGCTGATCATATAGACCGAACCGGCAATGGTGATCAACCCCACCAGCGTCACAAGCCCCAGCGCGTCCGAAGAGAGATGCCCGAGCGAGAGTCCCATGGCCATGAAGATAAGCGAAAACTCGCTGATTTGCGCAACCGTCAGCCCCGCCAAAAAACCCGTACGCTTGCGGTATCCCAGATAGCCCATAATGGCCATAACGATGATGGGATTGCCGATAAGCACAAAAAGCGAGAAGATCAGGGCTGCACCGATCTGTTCGCCCAGCATCGAGAGGTCCAGATGAGATCCCAGAGCAATAAAGAAAAACAGAAGCAGAAAATCCCGAAGTGCCGCCATGCGCGCGACTATGATCTCGCGGTAGACCGTCGTGGCAAGCGAGACTCCAGCCAAAAGTCCCCCGAGCTCTTTGCTAAAACCGAAATGGCTTCCCAGTGCGGCAAGCAAAGCAGCCCAGCCGATGGCAAAGGTGATCAGCAATTCGGGCGAATGGGCCATCCGTTCGACCAGAGGATTCGCCACAAAGCGGATAAAAAGGATGACAATAAGGAGCATAATAGCCCCATAAAAGAGCACCGTTCCCACGCGCGCCATAGCATCTCCCTCGCCCTGATCACCGATGCCAAAAGAGGAGAGAACCATCATCGCTATCACAACAAAGAGATCCTGAACGATCAAAAAACCGATGGCAATACGCCCGTGCAGGGAGTCCACCTCTTTTTTGTCCGAGAGGAGCTTGACAATGATGATGGTGCTTGAAAAGGTGAGCGCGACCGCGATATAGAGCGAGGCAAGGGTATCAAAACCCAGAGCCAGGCCTACGAAAAAACCAAAGAGCGAGGTGAAAAGCACCTGTCCCAGCCCTGTCGCTAGCGAGACGAGGCCCAGAGAGCGGATGAGCTTCACGTCGAGCTTGAGTCCCACCAAAAAGAGCAGCAGGGAAATGCCAAGCTCGGCCAGCAGACCGATAAGCTCCTGCGACTCGACGATATTGAGCATCGACGGCCCGGCCATTATCCCCACGGCGATGAAGCTGACGATCATAGGCTGGCGCAGCAGCAAGCCGACAAAACCGACAACAGCGGCCATCATCACCAGCGCCGCGACCTCATAAAAAGGGTTCTGATGGATGATCTCTATGAGCTCCATGAATCCCATTTATTGTTTCTTGTCTGCTTTTTTAAGACGCATTCGCAGCTGTTTTTCACTCTCGACAATGACAAAGAGTAGTATTCCCACACCGAGGATAAGCATCCCCTCGTCTAGCTCAAGTGATCGCGTCGCAAAGACGCCCTGCAGCAGCGGCGTATAGGTAGCGGCAAGCTGGGCGACCACGACGATCCCCACTGCGATCCAGAGTGCCTTGGTGCCGCGGAGCATCTTTATAGTAAGCCTGCGGCTGTGCATATTGCGGATGTAGAAGAGGTGAAAGATCTCCATGACAACAAGGGTGTTAAAAGCCACGGTACGGGCATAATCGATCCCCTTGTCCTCTTCGAGCGCATAGTGATACATACCGAAGACCCCCGCGATAAAGAGCGTCGCCACAAAGCTGATGTGCCATAGCAGCTCCCCGCCCAAAAGCGGTTCCTTGCGTTTACGCGGCGCGCGGCGCATCGTATCCTCGTCGGTCGGCTCGAAGGCCAGCGCGATGCCCAGCGTCACGGCGGTGATCATATTGACCCATAGGATCTGGATAGGCGTTATCGGAAGCATCATCCCGAACATCAGGGCCAGGATAATGACCGAGGCCTCCCCCGCATTGGTCGGCAGGGTCCAGCTGATCACTTTTTTGATGTTGTTATACACTGTCCGTCCCTCGCGCACCGCTGCGGCGATAGAGGCGAAGTTGTCATCTGCCAATACCAGCTCCGAGGCCTCTTTGGCCGCTTCGCTTCCTTTTTGTCCCATGGCGATCCCGGCGTCGGCGCGCTTAAGCGCAGGAGCATCGTTCACCCCGTCACCCGTCATCGCGACCGTCATCCCGTGCGACTGCAGCGCCATCACCAGACGCAGCTTGTGCTCAGGGGTGGTGCGGGCGAAGATGTCTGTGCGGAGCACGGCGTCAAAAAGCTCCTCATCGCTCAAGGCATTGATCTGCGCACCGGTAAGCACCTCTTGATGCTGCTTCAGCCCGATCTGCCTACCGATGGCGGCGGCGGTGAGTGCATGGTCTCCGGTGATCATCTTCACCTCTATGCCCGCACTGTGGCACTCGGCAACAGCCTCAATCGCTTCGCGGCGCGGCGGATCAATCAGGCCCACTAGCCCCAGCAATATAAGCCCCTCTTCAAGATCGCTGTGCTGCAAGACGGTCTGGGAGGTATCGACCCGTTTGTAGGCCAGTCCCAATACCCTCTGTCCCTGCGCGGCAATGGTCTCGATGCATTCTTCCCACTGTGAGTGCGCCGTTTCACCCAGTTCTCCATCCTCGCGCAGAACATGGCTGCACAAGGCCAGGATGCGTTCCGGTGCGCCCTTGACATAGACGAAAGCATCGCCGTCATGGTTGTGATTAAGGGTCGCCATATACTGATACTTGGCGTCAAAAGGGATAAGGTCGGTGCGCGGATACTCGCTGCGGAAGTTGCCGGGATCGTTCTGCGTTTTGGCAGCAAAACTCAGCAGTGCGCCCTCCATAGGATCGCCCTCGACACTCCACTCTCCCCCGTCATTTTTCAGCTCGGCATCGTTGCACAGTATGCTCACATGGGCCATCAGCGAGAGTATGCTGTTCTCTTGCGGGGAAATATTCTGCTCTCCCTCTTTAATGTCGCCTATCGGCTCATACCCCTCGCCTTTGACGTCAAGCTCTTTTCCCTTCAGGGCAACTGTCGCCACCATCATCTCATTGCGCGTAAGCGTGCCCGTCTTGTCCGAACAGATGACCGAAACGGCGCCGATGGTCTCAATAGCAGGCAGACGGCGAACGATGGCATTGCGGCCCGCCATCGACTGCACGCCTACGGCAAGCGTAATCGTCAATACCGCCGGCAAGCCCTCAGGAATAGCCGCAACCGCAAGCCCGACAATGGCCATAAAAAGCTCATCAAAGACCTGCTCGGTCGCCAAAAGTCCGTAAGCCATAATAAGCGCCGAAAGACCCAAAATAAAAAAGGTCAGCCACTTGGCAAAGCTGTCCATCTGCTCCACCAGCGGTGTAGTCAGGGTCTGTACGCTCTGAAGAAGCCCGCTGATGCGCCCAATCTGTGTCTGCGCGCCGGTGGAAATCACCACGCCCTGGGCCGTGCCCGAGGTGACCGTGGTTCCACTGAAGGCCATGCAGGTGCGGTCTCCAAGCGTCACCTCCTGTCCAACGGGAGAAGTCTGCTTGTCCACCGCCAGGGACTCTCCGGTCAGGATCGCCTCCTGCACCTGCAAACCGTGAATCTGGATCAGACGCATATCGGCGGGGACCTTGTCTCCCGCTTCGAGCAGGACAATATCGCCCACGACAAGGGCTTCGCCCTGCACGCTCATGCGTTTTCCGCCGCGGACAACGGCCGCCTTCAAGGAGAGCATCTGCTTGATGGCATCAAGCGCCTTTTCGGCCTTGCCTTCTTGAATAAACCCGATGACCGCATTGGCGATGACGACAGCAAGGATGACGAGGGTGTCGATGAGGTGATCAAGCAGGGCCGTAACAACAGCTGCGCCAAGCAGCACATAGATAAGGATGTTGTGAAACTGGAGCAAAAAACGCATCCAGGCGCTGCGCCCCGGAGGCTCGGGAAGACGGTTTGGACCGTTTGTCTCCAAGCGCTTTGCCGCCTCCTCCGGGCTGAGGCCCGCCGTGGAACTGCCTGCCTCGCTTAAGACACTCTCACTGCTGAGATTATGCCAAATAGGGTTATTTTCCATCATGATTCCTCTCGTTTAGCCTAATTTTTATGAAAGCGAAGAGCTCCTCTTTGTGCTTTATCGCAGAAGATTTTGTCTCAACACGAAGATTTTGTCTCAACACACTGATTAGGATTATAACCAAACCTAACAGCCTTTTTGATACCAATTCAGAAGAAAATTCCGTAAACCTCTTTGCAAATAGTTTTCGTACTTACTAAAGGGCACCTCTAAAATGTATGACAAAATTGTCGCACCATGGGGATAAATTCAGTCAAATTTATTATAATCACCTTATCTATTTTTATCACGTAAAAGTAAGATCATCTCTGATCTTACTTTTACGTGACTTCTCAAGGAGATTTATGCCATATACTGCAAAAACCATCGAGCAACTCAAGCGTACAAGTCCGGCACAGGCCGAATTCTATCAGGCAGCCGAAGAGGTATTGATGTCACTGCGTCCTCTTCTGGACAAAAACCCGAAATACCAAAAGCACAATATCATCGAGCGCATCGTTGAGCCGGAACGACAGATCTTCTTTCGCGTTGTCTGGATGGACGACAGCGGGCAGATACAGGTCAACAAGGGCTTCCGCATCGAGTTCAACTCTGCCCTGGGGCCATACAAGGGCGGCCTGCGCTTCCACCCCAGTGTCAATGCCGGCATTATCAAGTTTCTCGGTTTCGAGCAGATTTTCAAGAATGCTTTGACCGGACGAGCGATCGGCGGCGGAAAAGGGGGCTCTGACTTTGATCCCAAAGGTAAGAGTGACGCGGAGATCATGCGTTTCTGCCAGGCATTTATGAGTGAGCTCTACCGCCACATCGGTCCCAACACCGACGTTCCTGCCGGCGATATCGGCGTGGGCGGACGCGAAATAGGCTATCTCTTCGGGCAGTACAAACGTCTGACCGGACGCTATGAAGGCGTGCTGACAGGAAAGGGACTCAATTGGGGCGGTTCACTTGCGCGTACCGAGGCCACAGGCTACGGCGCAGTCTATTTTGCGCAAAACATGCTCGAAGCACGCGGCGAGACCCTTGAGGGCAAGACCTGTGCGGTATCGGGTGCGGGAAATGTCGCCATCTACACGATAGAGAAGCTCTACCAGTACGGAGCAAAGCCTGTCACCGTCAGCGACTCTCGCGGAATGGTCTATGACAAGCACGGTATCAACCTCGAAACCCTCAAAGAGCTCAAAGAAGTACAGAAGACTTCGCTTGAAGCCTACATCAAAGAGCACCCAAGTGCCCAATATATCCCTCTGAGCGACTACCCGAAAGGACGCAATGCCGTCTGGACATTCGCCTGTGACGCCGCCTTCCCCAGCGCAACGCAGAACGAAGTCAATGTTGCAGATGCGAAAGAGCTGCTCAAAAATGGCTGTATCTGTATCAGCGAGGGCGCCAACATGCCTTCTTCCCCGGAAGCGGTTGACCTCTTTCTTGCGGCAAAGATCGCCTACGGTCCCGGAAAAGCAGCCAATGCGGGCGGCGTAGCGACCAGCCAGCTAGAAATGAGCCAGAACGCCTCTATGGAGTCATGGGACTTCGAGACGGTCGACACAAAACTTAAAGATATCATGCACGGAATTTTTATGAACAGCAGCGAAACGGCAAAAGAGTTCGGCGATCCGAGCAATCTCGTACTCGGCGCAAACATTGCCGGCTTCCGCAAGGTCGCCGATGCGATGATCGATCAGGGCGCCGTTTAAGAACTCCGCAGACCCTTCTCCCTCGCCCCTTATCGGGGCAGTCTCTTTTTCTAAAACATAAAACCAAACCCTTACTATAGGGCACCTCTAAAAACCCCAGTTGCCTTCAGCGATAGAGAGATGTTCACAATCA
>JACUTT010000074.1 GCA_014859655.1 Campylobacterales bacterium | reverse complement strand
CTATACTGAAAAAGTTATCTTAGCATGTTGTTTGAAAATGGGGTCCACTATACTATTTTAGTATAAAAGGCAATACTTTGGCAGGCTTAAAATGTCGGTTGAAAAATTTCTTTTTCTTAACCTGCTTTTATATAAAAATTATAAGACATAATTTAACAACAATGTTCACAATTCGCTTAGGCGGCTGAACTGCCCAAACCGAACTCGACGCGAAAATTTGTTGCCTAAAGCCAAAAAAACTAGCCCCGTAAGTAAAGCCGTACATCATGATCGAGGCGGCTATGGCGACGTTGAAGCTTTTTATGCCTTCGGCCATCTCGATCAAAAATGCCGATAGGGCGCTGTAGCAAAGTCAAAACCAAGGACGCAATCAAGCGGTCTTATGTGAGGGGTGATGGGTCTAAAATATCACTAATCATCTGAGATAACTCAGGGCTGTTGAGTTTGGTCTGGTACTTTACGTCAAACCCTTTGTTCTGCAGCTCTTTAAAAAAAGCTTCGGCACTTTTGATTTTGAGCTTCTCGCTGTCACTTATATCATCAAACTTATCATATCCCTTAGTTTCAACGACAAAATACAACTCTTTTTTATCGTTTGCTTCTATCACGTATCCAAAGTCCGGATTATAGTTTTTTCCATGAGCCGTGGGGATATTTACACGTGGCAATTTTCCAAATACAATGATTCTTTTATCGTCGGATTCATCTATGGTGGTTTTTTCAAGCTCACTGTCCACCTGCATAAAATCCTCATCATATATGGATTTGTCTCTAATCGATTTTTTAGTGATCTTGTAGGTCTCTATCCCTAGACTCCCGACATTGATAGCATCTTTAATATTTGAAGTTCGTATCTCTTTGATATCGTAAGAAATTTTATTGATGATCGTTTCATAGATGGCACCGATGAGCTGTTCTTCTATTTTTTTGAGTGCAAGGTTCTCATTTTTCGGTATGAGTTCAAACTTCTTTTTGTCTATTCCGTTCAGCACTTTTGCGACCGTTTGCATACTTAGCTTCGTGGTATTGGAGAGTGCCTTGATGAACTCATAGAGCGTAAAGATGGAGTGCGTTTGCAAGCTCACGCTCTCTCTTTGGCTGTCGTGTTTGGCCTTGTCTTCGATATTTCTATCTCTTTTTATAATGATATCTTGACCGCTGATAGCAAAATTTTGATTGATCTTCTCTTTTGCTTTTTCTATCAAAAGTTCACTGTTGATATCATACTTCACCACCGCGTCGTGATTCAAAATATCCCAGAGTGTTCTAAACTTTGCAAAGTTTTCCTGATGGATTTTGATTTTTCCCTTATCTTTGCTGCTTGTTCTCTCTTTGGCTTTGATGCGGCTGCTTGTTTTGAAGAAACTGTCAAAATACTCTTTTAGTTTTTGGCTGTCACACCCTTTGAGATCAAGACGCTCTAGCTCTTTGGCTCGTTTGCTGTACTCCTCTTTTGAGAGTACTATTTCACTTATATCCTCATCACTGATAGATATAAAGCCCATATCAGCCAATGTATCTAAAAGTTTAACCGCATTTCTTGGCGTCGTCGCGATGGCATTGTCTATCATCGTGTCTTCGTTAAACACCTTCGAGACCTGCTTGATGCTGTTTTGGCTTATCTCGTTTTGGATGGAGCTTACAAAATCTCTCTCGGTCGAGGGCACCACCACAAAAAGCTCATTGACAAAATCAAAATTTTCATCCTCTTTGGTGATTCTTTTGCCCTCTTGATTGACCGCCAGTCTGAGACCTCGTCCGATCTGCTGCAATTTTGATATTTTCGAGTTGGAGGGCGCGAGTTTACACAGCGTCATCACATTGGGGTTATCCCATCCCTCCTGCAAGGCCCACTGCGAAAAGATAAATCTCAAATCACTCTCAAAGCTCAAAAGCTCCTCTTTTTTATTGAGTATCAGTTCAATAGCCTCGGCTTCGTCTCCCTCTTTTTTCGACTTGGCAAAGTACCCGCTATGCACCTCTTTGACGCGCGCTTTTGTTTTTAAGAGGTAGGCTCTGTAGGTTTCATCAAGCGTGTCACTTTTTAAAACTTCTTCCAAATTTGCACGATAGAGTTTTTCAAAAAGCTGTGCCAGCGTTCCGTTGATCCCCTCATCGGTGAGATACTTATCCACCCTGTCGATAAAAAACAGACAAAGCGATTTGATCCCCATTTTAAAAAGTTCTTCTTCCCTTTCAAAATGGTTTTTAATAGCCGTATCGACGATGACGCGCTGCATCTCATCTAAAAGCATCCCGTAACTTTCGCTCTCCCCCAAAGAGAGCGAAATGTCATTGGTAAAGAGCACTTCGCTTTTTGTGATCTTCTCCACCACATAGCTCTTCAAGTACTCGATTGCCGCTTTTTCACCTAAATTATCACCTTTTTCCAGGGCTATACTTTGTGATTTGGCATTGATGTCTTTGTACTCTATTTTGGCAACATAGTTGTTTTGGTTTGCTCCTTTGACTTCTTTGAGCTCTATCGTGTGGGCATCGACATTTTCATTTCCCACCGTATCGACGCTAATGGCTTTGACCAGTCCGCGGCTGAACGCATCCACGCTGTCAAGGGTATAGATGAGATTTTTGTACGCATCCCCCTTATAGGTCGCACCAAATCTCAGCGTAAAAAGAGCCTTGAACTCACTCAAATATTTGGCTGTTTGTTTCCCTTCAAATCTATGCGGCTCATCGATGATGATAACCGGGCGAAGCTGTGCAAGTGCCTGCATGTAGCTTTTGGCACGCCCTACAAGAGTTTGCTCTATCTTGCTTTTGTTGATACTGTTTGAGGCTTTGTTGAACGACTGGTAGGTTGATACAAGTACAGAGATATTTTGATCGCTTGCATTGATGTAGTTCAGCACCGTTTTTTCGCTGTAGTTGTAGACCGATATATGTTTGGAGTACTCTTTGACGAAAAACTCTTTGGTGATGGTGATGTTTTTGATCGTTCCCTGGCGTATGGGGTTTGAGGGAACAAGGATGATAAATTTACACACACCGTAGTCTCGATTGAGCCTATAAACAGACTCCAAAAAAGTAAAGGTCTTTCCCGTTCCCGTCTCCATAAGCGTATCGATGACAAGCTCGTCTTTGATGCTTATCTCGCCCGTTTCTACTCTGTTTGCCTCTCGTACGGCAGTGATGTTTTGCACCAAAACATTCTTGCTTCGCTGCAAATCAAAAGAGGGATTGCTTTTACGGTTGTCATTGGGCACAAAAGCGATATTTTTGAACACATCGCTG
The DNA here is from genome assembly GCA_014859655.1 of Campylobacterales bacterium. Taxonomy (GTDB): domain Bacteria; phylum Campylobacterota; class Campylobacteria; order Campylobacterales; family Sulfurimonadaceae. The sequence goes on along the minus strand of JACUTT010000074.1, from coordinate 1,408 downwards.
ATGCTGCTGACCGCTTGCTCTTGATAGTCGAGCCTGTCGAATTTTATTTTAAGACTCATACCTTGAAATCACTTCTCATATGTTTGAGCACTTCCAACAAATCATCAATGTTATTTTGACAAATCCCAAAGATAACCTCCGCATCCAGATCAAAATAGTGGTGCGATATAAAATCTCTTATTCCTTTGATTTTTTTCCACTCTATTTGAGGATAGTTGTCTAAAAGTTTTTTATCTGTTAGTTTGTCTATGTTTTTCAGGCTTTCACCTACGGCAATGAGCTTCATGCAGATACTGTCTAGCTTCTCTTGCCCCTCTTTGGTGTCCATAAAATCATTTTCACATGTTGCATAACGGCATCGCTCTTGCACGGTCTCTATCGCTTCGATAATCTGCTCTAAAATGTCAACTACTAACTCTTTATCATACATAGATGCCATCCTTCAAAATGCGTTTTTTCAAAGAGGGGTTCATCCTCTCTCTAAGTCTTACGATATCTACCTTTGTGCCAAACGCCTTTTCCAGACTCTCTTTGAAATCATAAAGCAAAAAATAGTCACTGAGCTTTGTGTCGATTGCTATGTCGATATCGCTTCCCTCATGGCTTTCATCTCTAGCTTGTGAGCCAAAAAGCGCTAGTTTTGTGATTTGATATTTTCTAGCAAACTCATCTTTGTGGTTTTTTAAGTATTCTAGTATTTCTTCTTTTTTCATCATTTACCCCCTAAACCTTAGTTTGTCAGGCTTGATCCCCAGTTTTGAGATGTTGCTCTCGATCTCCAGCGTAAACTTGTCATCACTTATAGCAGGAGAATAGACGGTGATATACTCGCACGCTTTTTTCTCCCTCAGTGCCTCTACCAAAGTATCGGAGTCTATGTCGCCGAGCACAAAGGCGACATTGTGCGCCAAAAAGAGTCTGTTTTTTATGAGGGTTTCGTACTTGACACTCAGCGGCAGGTTTTCTGCTACAAAGAGGTTGTAGAGTATCTCTTCGTTGTTCTCGATGCTGGGCTTGCTCATAAACGAAAGTAAATCCTCTTGGTTCATCTCTTCGAGTGATTTTTGATAGATTTTTTGCCTGGTATCTTCTACCACTTCAAAAGTGCGAAAGCCGACATCGAGAGTGCTTTTAGATTCCGCATCAAGTGCGGAATGACGAAGGAGTCCCTCTTTTTGAGCTTGTGCGCGTTCGTCATCGTGAACTTGACTCAGGATCTTCTCTCCCGCTCTTTTGATGCGCTCTTTGGTGATCTCGAAAATCGTCTCATACCCCGCCTTGCGTGCCTCGCTCTTCTCAGGCGTCGCTTCCGCCCACTGCACACAGATAAACTTTCTATTGCCGCCGTCTTTGGCGTTTAAGTCCATCACCGCATGGGCCGTTGTTCCGCTTCCTGCGAAGAAGTCTA
>JACUTT010000025.1 GCA_014859655.1 Campylobacterales bacterium | reverse complement strand
TTCTGCACAATCTCATCTCTCTTTTTCCCTCTGAAGACAGTTGGGGTTTTTAGAGATGCCCATAATAACAAAAGATTGTGATTCCCAACTTTATTGGGAATCTTAGCTGCACTTTGGGCTTGCGGGTTTGCCCTGGCAGAGAATAAAAGCTGAAGTCCGAAGATAATGGACAAGATGAAAGATAAGGAGTCACAGGACAGGCATATAGGATTGTTATTTTTTTGTCCGTAGACTGCCTTGGCAGAGGTAGTTACGTCATACTGTTTTATTGTTTTTTGAGCTTGTTTTCGCGCTTCTTGGCGTACATCTTTTTATCTGTCTGTTTAAAAAACTCATTAATGCTTTCACCATGGTACTGGCCGAATCCTATGCTTAGACCGATGGGATATTTGTCGGGGATGAGCGATGTTTGAAACGCATCTTCGATTTTTTGAGAGAGGATGTGTGCATCCTCTTCTTTTGCACCATAGAGCAAGATGATAAACTCATCCCCGCCATGCCTGAAGACATCATCGCTTTTGCGAAGGGTCTGTTTTAAAAAGTTTGCGGTGCTTATGAGGGCCAGGTCACCTTCATCGTGCCCGAGTGTGTCATTGACCGTTTTAAAGTTGTCAATGTCCAGGAACATCATGCAAAAATGCTCACCCGATTCCTCATACCTCTTGATGGCAGCGTCTAGTTTTAGGTCCAGCATTTTTCGGTTGAACAGTTTGGTTAAAGCGTCTACGTATACATCCTTTTGCAGCTGCTCTTTATTTTGCTCTTCGAGATCATAATCTTTGCCGATGGAGACAAATCCAATGAGTTTGTCCTCTTCTACTATGGGCGTTATGGCTTGTTTTTCATAGTATATATCCCCATGCGCATCCTTGTTGCAAAAAACTGTTTCAAAGGATTTTTTACTTAAAAGTTTTTCCCACAAGTCATCATAAAACGCTTCCGTGTGCTGCCCCGATTTTAGTAAGTGCGCGGTTTCTCCGAGGAGTTGCTCCGAGGTGTATTTGGATCGTTTGGCGTAGGTCTCGTTGATATAGATGTACTCCCCTTTAGCGTTGAACAAGGCGATGGAGTCATGGTTTTGGTTAATGGCTTTTTGAAAAAGCTTGATGTGGTTCAGGAGTTTTTCTGCGATAGAGACATCTTTTTGGATAGAGATAAAAGCCACTAGATTTTTGTCATCATCATAGACCGGAGAGATGTTCCACTCCACCCAGTACTCTTTGGCATCTTTGGTGTAGTTTATGGCCTTGCCTTCAAAAAACCTGTTGTTGAGCAAACACTCTTTGAGCTCTTTTAAAACATTTTTGTCTGTTTTTTCGCCCTGAAGAATGCGTGGCGTTTTTCCTAGAATGTCCTCTTTGCTATAGCCTGTCATTTTCGTAAACGCATCATTGATGTAGATGATCTTGGGATGATCTCCCTCCAGCTGGGCCGTCGTTATGACAACAGAGCTATAGGAGTGCTCAAAGATAGTAAGTTCAAAGGCGTTCAGGGACAGATTTTCATTTTTATAAGTCATAACAGCTCCTCATTGCAATCGTAGGGCAGTATAATAGCTACATATTTGTTATTTGGTGCTTTTTCCTCTTTCCAACTCCGTGAGCTGCAAAGCATAGGCGTGAATAGAGGTTTTGCCTTGGCGGTGATACTGCCAGGTTATATAAGATTTTACTTCTACATTGTATAATCCTCTTATGGTATTTCCCTCTCAGAAACTTCGCCATTTGGCTTCGTATTATTTAAGCGATTTTACCCTTGCGCAGGTACACAACTTTGCCACGGTGCTCGTGCTTCTCTTTAGTATTCTCTTTGCCTATCTGCTCACGCAGGAGGAGTATCTGCTCTACGAGAAGCAGCTGCGACTTGAGCATGAGCAGTTTATACGCAAGCAGCATCGCGAGATCGAGGCACTCTCAAACCAGATGGCGCTGCTGATGGAGTATGAACTCGAAAAGCAGAGTCCGACGGAGGTGCTGGAGAAGATTTCGGCTGTTTTTACCCGGGAGAACAACCGTTTTGTCCAGCTTTTCGACGCGCAGAACAAAGCACTCTTTACGCCCTGCGGCATAGAAAAGAGCGTCAAAGAGATAGAAGCCCTGCCGACGCAGACCATGATGCAGATGCAAGCGCGCCAGGATGCGCAGCTGCGTTCGGCTATAGCTTATGCGCACAAGCTGAAAAACGGCTATACCCTGCTTAGCGGCCTCTACACCCACTCCTCCGAGGTGCTTCTTCTTGAGCGCGAGGAGAAACTCAAAAGCCGTTTGATCAAGATCGTTTTGGGGATCGTCACCTTTGCCTTTATTCTTTTTGGCATTATGTTTGCCATCAACAAGATCATCAGTGCCCTTATGCAACGCGATATTGAGAGCTTTTTGAGCTTTTTCGAGGGTGCAGCCCACCATAACCAGGTCATCAACTACAAACAGATCTTTTTTAAAGAGCTTCGCACGATGGGGACCTTCGCCAACGAGATGGCCGAGACCATCATGTCGCAAAAAAACTCCCTGCAAGAGCTCAACACTTCGCTCGAGGACAAGGTAAAGAGCAAAACGCTCGCCTTGGAGATGAAAAACCTGGACCTGGAAAAAGCCCAGCACTTCTCCCAGTCTCTGCTGGATGCGCAAAAGACTTTTCTGCGTCATGCCATCCATGAGACCTCCACGCCCTTAAGCGTCATCATGACCAGCATCGAGCTCTTTACGATGCGCCACGGCAAGGACAGACAGCTCTCCAAGATCGACGCGGCGGTGAAAAACATCTTCAGTATCTATGACGATCTGAGCTATCTGGTCAAAAAAGATCAGGTGGAGTACCCGTGTTCGGCCATCAATCTCGACGCGTATCTGCAAAGCCGCATCGACTTCTTTGATGAGGTCGCCCAGCTGGCAAGACTACACTTTCATTTTGAGCCCTGCACCGCGCAGCGCTACATCTACTTCAACGCCACCAAACTGCAGCGCATCGTCGACAACAACATCACCAATGCGATCAAGTACACCCTTCCATCTGAGACCATCACTCTGAAGACTTCGCTGCAGGGCGCGGGGATCAGCTTTGAGATCTACAGCCGTTCCAAAAAGATACACAACACACAGAAGATCTTCGAGCCCTATTACCGCGAAGAGCAGACGGTCAATGGTTTTGGTCTGGGGCTCGATCTGGTACACTCCATCTGCAAAGAGGAGGGCGTTTCCATCACGATTGACTCGAGCGAGGCTCTGACGCGCTTTCGCTACAACTTTAAGGTCATGGGGAGCTGATGAAAATATTTTTGCTAGAAGACGAGATCATGCTTAACGAGTCCATTCAGGAGTATCTTGAAGCCATAGGCCATCAGGTAAAAAGCTGTGTGGACGGCGAAAAAGCGATGGCTATGCTGCAAGAGGAGAGCTTTGATCTTTTGATCTTGGACATCAATGTTCCCGGCATCGACGGCCTAAGTCTACTTGAGCAGCTGCATACCCTGAAGATCCACACTCCGGCCATCTACATAAGCGCACTGGTCGACATCGAAGACATCTCGCGGGCCTACGATCTGGGCTGCTACGACTACCTGAAAAAACCCTTCCATCTCAAAGAACTCTCGCTGCGAATCGACAAGATCAAGCTCTCCACGGCAGTGCCGCGGGTGCATCTGCGACTCTGCGCGCACTACAGCTACGACCAGGAACACAACCAGCTGCTTTTCAGGGGCGAGGCGCAGATTCTAAGCAAGCGCCAGTCCCAGATCATCGACCTGCTCGCGCGCAATCGTGGGCGTATCGTCGATTTCGAGCAGTTTCAGCACTATGTCTGGGAGGATCTCTTTGTCGACAATGCGACCATACGCGCAGAGGTGAGCCGTCTGAAAAAGAGTCTGAAAGAGGACTTCATCCAAAACATCCGCTCACAGGGCTACATGATCGACACGATTTCCGGCCATCCTTAGAGAAACGTTACAAATATTCCCACATTTCCCCATTGTTTTCACATTTAGTGCAGATTTCCCAGATTTCCCTTTTTTGCTACGCTCATGCTACGCTCAGGTTTTATCATGCTAAAATAAATCACTTATATTATAGGGGGATGAGAGATGAAAAAAAGAGTTGCTGTAGGGGCAGGTCTTCTTATTGCGGTTTCAGGACTGCAGGGTGCGGAAGACCTGAGCACTATGTTCAGCGAGGGCAAGACAAGCGGGCAGATCCGTATGTTCAGTGTTTCCAGGAGCGTTAGCGACAGCCGTCCGGGAAAAGACGAGTACACGCGCAAAGCCAACGCCCTGGGCGGTTATCTGAAGTACGAGACGGCGCAGCTGCACGGCCTTAGCCTCGGCGCGGCGTTTTACACGACCAACGGTTTTCTTCTGGAGAGCCCTAAAACGGACTATATCAAAGTCGATCCGACGCTTCTGGGTCCGGACAATGAGAACTACACCTTTCTCGGCGAGGCTTACCTTCAGTACACGCGCTCCAAGACGCGTTTCAAAGGGGGCCGCCAAAAACTTGACACCCCGATGGCCGGAAGCGATGACGCACGCATGCTGCCCAATCTCTTCGAGGCCTATATGCTCAGCAACACGGACATCCCCGACACCACGCTTCTTGCCGGCCATATCACCCGCTTTGCTCAGGGCACTTTCGGGCGTGTCTATAATGCCGGGATACTCTCCGCGACCTCGGGCTACTCGGCGGTGGATTCTAGAGATCATGCCGGCTCCTTTGTCAACATGGGAGGCTACGCGGTGGGCGAGGAGACTCGGGGCGTGAGTGTTGCGTCGGTCACCTATGCGGGCGTCGAAGGCTTGAAACTTCAGCTCTGGGACTACTATGCGCACGATATTTTGAACGCGCTCTACGGACAGGCCGATTACACGATGAAAGCAGGAAATTATGCGCCCTTCCTCGCCGCGCAGTTCATCAAAGAAGACGATGTCGGCAGCAAGGCGCTTAAAAACTTGGGAGGCGACGGCAAGATAGATTCCTTTTACTGGGGTCTCAAAGCGGGAGTGAATGTCGGCAACTTCAGTGCCCATCTGGCCTATTCGCACGCTAGCGCCAACAAAAGCGGCGATGAACCCTACGCCAATGCCATCATCACCCCCTGGGGCGGGATGAGCGCATTTACCCAGGGGATGGTGACGCGCCATATGTTTTTGGCCGGAACAAAGGCCTCAAAGGCTGCTTTTTCCTATAACTGGAAAGATTTCGGGCCGGACCTAGAGACAGGTTTTTATTATACCGACTTCGACATGGATGCCTTCAACGGCTACACCCTGGACGATGCCAGCGAGAGCGGCTTCGACCTGATCTACAACAGCCGCGTCGTCAAAAACCTGCAGCTGCGTTTTCGCGGAAACTTTACCTCGGATTACTTAGTCACAGATACGGGTGCGCTTGACTGGGACGAATACCGTTTGATCGCAAATTACAGCTTCTGAGCGTAAGTTCTGCTATGATTGAAACACTAAACTATAAGGAGACCTGATGAGAAAAGAACAGGTAGAGAGTATTAAGAACGATCCGAATTTTCAAGAACTGGTGAGCAAGCGCTCGCGGTTCGCCTGGACCTTGACGGCAGCGATACTGATCGTCTATTTTTCGTTTATCCTGTTGCTCGCGTACAGCCCGGGAACACTCGGTACGCCTCTGAGTGAGGATGCGGTAACGACGGTGGGTATTCCCGTTGGCGTAGCGATCATCGTTTTTGCCTTTGCCCTGACCGGCATCTATGTCAGACGCGCAAACAGCGAGTTTGACGCCCTCACACAAAAGATCAAAGACAAAGCAAAGGAGAACGAATAATGTTGGGACGTATTTTGGTGTTTATAGCACTCTCATCAGCGATGCTTTTTGCCGCAGATGCCATAGGAGGCATGGTTGAAAAGCAGGCGCTCAATGTGCCGGCGATCATCATGTTTCTGCTCTTTGTCGGCGGTACGCTGGGGATCACCTACTGGGCGGCCAAACGTACAAAGACCGCAAAAGATTTCTACACAGCGGGCGGAAGCATCACCGGTTTTCAAAACGGCATGGCGATCGCCGGCGACTATATGTCGGCGGCATCTTTCCTGGGTATCTCCGGTCTGGTCTATATGAAGGGATATGACGGGCTTATCTACTCCATCGGATTTCTTGTGGGCTGGCCGATCATCCTCTTTCTCGTCGCCGAACAGCTGCGAAACCTGGGCAAATACACCTTTGCCGATGTGGCCTCTTACCGCCTGCGCCAGATGCCTATCCGTTCACTTGCGGCCTCGGGCTCTATCGCGACGGTCATTCTCTACCTGATAGCACAGATGGTGGGTTCGGGCAAGCTTATCCAGCTTCTTTTCGGGCTCCAGTATGAGATCGCGGTTATCCTTGTGGGCGTGCTGATGATCCTTTATGTGGTCTTTGGCGGAATGCTGGCAACGACCTGGGTACAGATTATCAAGGCCTTCTTGCTCCTCTCGGGTGCAACCTTTATGGCTGTTGCGGTTATGGCGCATTTTGACTTTAGTTTTAGTTCGCTTTTTGCTACGGCGACAGAAATGAAGGGCATAGAGATCATGAGCCCGGGCGGACTGGTCAGCGACCCTGTTTCAGCCATCTCTCTGGCCATCGCGCTGATGTTCGGTACGGCGGGTCTTCCGCACATCCTGATGCGCTTTTTCACCGTGGGCGACGCCAAAGAGGCGCGAAAATCGGTTTTCTATGCGACCGGCTTTATAGGTTACTTCTATATCCTGACCTTTATCATCGGCTTCGGTGCGATCGTGATGGTCTTTAAAAACCCTGAGTATCTTGACCTGGCCAAACAGGCAGTCGAGGGCGGCTATCCTATTCTCGGCGGCAACAACATGGCGGCGGTTCACCTTTCGCATGCGGTCGGCGGTGACTTCTTCCTGGGCTTCATCTCGGCGGTGGCCTTTGCGACCATCCTTGCGGTTGTCTCTGGCCTTACTCTGGCCGGCGCCTCGGCGATCTCGCATGACCTCTACGCTTCCGTTATCAAAAAAGGAAAAGCGGACGGGATCGCGGAGATGAAAGTCTCCAAGATCGCGACGATCGTCCTTGGTCTTATTGCCATTCTTATGGGAATCGCCTTTGAGAACCAGAACATCGCCTTTGTTGTGGGTCTTGCCTTTGCTATAGCAGCCTCGGCGAACTTCCCCATACTCTTCCTCTCTATGTTTTGGAAGAAGCTGACAACCCGCGGTGCGGTCATTGGAGGCTCTTTGGGGCTTTTCACGGCGGTAATGCTGGTCATACTCGGTCCTATCGTCTGGGTGGATATCTTGGGCAATGCCGAGGCGATCTTCCCGTACAAGTACCCGGCACTCTTTTCGGTAAGCGCCGCCTTTATCGGTATCTGGTTCTTCTCGATCACCGACTCAAGCGATAGCGCGGCAGAGGAGATCGAGGCCTTCGACGCCCAGTATGTGCGTTCTCAGACCGGCATTGGTGCCGAAGGCGCATCCGGCCACTAGGCTTTGTGCATAGCGCGAAGTCCAAGCTTATCAAAACCCCTCTGCCTCGAATGAGGCTAGCTTTAGTGCCACAGCGGCCAGCGCAGCAAAGATGGGCTTTGCTCATTTTGCGTATTAATAGAGGAAAAACATATGAGTATTTTAGAGCAGCAGCAACTTCTCACTTCTATTCATCCTTTTGAACTTCTGGACGCGCGTGCCATCTCTGCGCTGAGTGCGCAGATGGACATCGCGTATTATCCCAAAGAGACCCTTCTTATCAGCCCGCGCGTGCCGGCTGAGCACCTCTATATCATCATCAAGGGAAGCGTGCATGAGCTCATCGATGATGAGCTTCAAAACGTCTATACGAACCAGGACAGTTTTGATGCCAATGCCCTGATCTACAACGATGTCGCCTCAAGGTTTGTGGTTCAAGAAGATCTTATCTGCTACCTCCTCCCCAAAGAGACTTTCTTAAACCTCATACAAGATTACGAAGAGTTCCGCAGCTATTTTATGAAAGATTTTATTGCAAAGCACCAGTCGCTCAAAGCGCGTCAGATCCAAAATGAGCTGACCCCTTTTATGCTCTCTCGCGTCTGCGATATCTTCCTGCACGAGGCCTGCATTGTCGGTGCGGATGCGTCGATCCGTGAGGCACTGGTGAAGAAAAAAGCGCTAAAGGCCTCGGCCATTCTTGTTCAGGAGCGAGAGGGCTTCGGCATCATCACCGACACCGACCTGCGCGACAAGGTTCTGCTGGGCGAAGCAGACCTGCACAGCAATGCCCGGAGCATTGCCAGCCACCCGCTGGTCTGGATCGACAAAAACGACTTCCTCTTCAACGCCCTGCTGATCTTTACCAAGCATGGTATCAAACGCGTGGCCGTCAAAGAGAAGGGGAAGATCGTGGGCGTGCTGGAGCAGCTTGATCTGCTGAGCCATTTTGCCAGCCATTCGCATCTCATCGCTGTACAGGTGAGCAAGGCCGAAACCATAGAGGAGCTCAGTTCCATACAGAAGAGCCAGCTCTATCTGGTGCAGTCGCTCAACTCAAAAGGGGTGAAGGTCCGTTACATTGCCAAGCTGGTCAGCGAGATCAACGCCAAGGTCTACGAGAAAGTCTACGAGTTCAGCCTTCCTGAAGCACTTAGACAGAAGGCGGCACTCATCGTAATGGGCTCCGAGGGGCGAAATGAGCAGGTGCTGCGTACCGATCAGGACAATGCCCTCATTATCGACGACGAGGCAGACGCGGAAATATTTTCCCCCTATATGCAGACCTTCAGCGACCATCTTCAGCATCTCGGTTTTCCGCCTTGTCCGGGGAAGGTGATGGTCAGCAACCCGCAGTGGCGAGGCAGTGTTTCGCTCTTTAAAAAACGCATCGACACCTGGGTGGAGAGTTCTGACGAGAATGCCCTGCAGACACTCTCCATCTTTCTTGATGCCCAGTGTATCTGCGGCAAAAAAGAGCTGCTCGATGAGCTCAGAGAGTACCTGCACAGGCGCTTTACCGGCAGGGAGGACATTTTGGCGCATATGGCAGTGCCTGCGCTGAGTTTCGAGACTCCGCTGAGTATCTTTTCGGGCTTAATCGTCGAAAAATCGCACAAAAACGAGATCGACCTGAAAAAAGGGGGCATCTTCGCCCTTGTCCATGGCATGCGGACCCTCTCCCTGGAGTACCATATCGAGCAGACGAACACCATTTCACGCATCAAAGAGCTGAACAACCGCGGCCTTTTTGACAAGAAGTTTGCGATCGAGCTGATCGAAGCCTTCGACACTCTCTCGAGCATACGCCTGAAGTTTATGCTCTGCTGCCCAGACAAATTTGAACATGCGAACTTTATCGATCCCTTAAAACTCGAAAAGATGCAGCGCGACCTCCTAAAAGACAGTTTCAAAGTCGTCAACACCTTTAAGAAGTTCCTGACCTACCATTTTCATCTGAACATGGTGATGTAGATGTTTGAGGGAATAAAAAAGAGGCTCAACCGCCGCCGCCTGAAAGATGAGGCCTACGCCTTTTTGTTTGAGCCCTATAAGGGGGACGAGGTGATAGTCTTTGACACGGAGACGACGGGGTTGAATGTGAAAAAGGATGAGATACTCTCCATCGGTGCAGTCAAGGTCAAAGGCAATACGATCCTGACCTCGCAGACCTTCGAGCTTTTTTTAAAGCCCTCGTCGCAGATCTCACAAAAGAGCATCACCATCCACCGTATCCGTCCTTGTGACCTGGAAAATGCCATGGAGCCTCAAAAAGCACTCGAGGCCTTTTTGCGTTTTATCGGTCCGCGGCCTTTAGTGGGCTACTATCTGGAGTTCGACACGGCGATGATAGAGAAGTACACGAAGCCCTGGCTGGGGATCACTTTGCCCAACAAGCAGATAGAGATATCGGGACTTTACTTTGACAAGAAGACCCCGCTGATCCCCCAAGGCGGCATTGACCTGCGTTTCGACACGATAATGCGCGAGCTTAAACTGCCCAAAATGGGCAAGCACAACGCGGTAAATGACGCGATTATGACGGCGATGATCTATCTCAAACTTCTCAATACGGAGAGACTGCGGTGAGCTGGATAGAGGAGAGTCAAGACCTCTCTTCTATCCAACCCACATAATATTTAAGGAGAGACAATGAGCGAAACACAAAAGAGTATCTACTATCCGAATAAGGCCTTTGCCAAAGAGGCGCGCATCAAAAACATGTGCGAGTACCATGAGCTGCAAAACTGGGCGCACGAGGATTATGAGGGCTTCTGGGACCACTATGCCAAAGAGAAGATCAACTGGATAGAGCCTTATCATACGGTTTTGGATGAGTCAAAAGCACCCTTTGTCAAATGGTTTGACGGGGGCCGGTTGAATGTTTCCGTCCAATGTATCGACCGCCACCTTGTCGACAAAAAGAACAAGGTCGCGATCATCTTCGAAGGCGACAACGGCGATCAGCAGATGATCACCTATCTGAGCCTTTCGCAAAAGGTAAACCGTTTTGCCAATATGCTCAGAAACCAGTTTGGTGTCAAAAAAGGCGACCGCGTCGTCATCTATATGCCAATGATCCCCGAAGCGGCCTATGCGATGCTGGCCTGTGCGCGCATCGGCGCCATCCACTCCATCGTTTTTGGAGGCTTTTCGGCCGAAGCCCTGCGCGACAGAATAGAAGATGCGCAGGCGGAGCTGGTAATAACGGCTGACGGCGCCTACCGAAAAGGCAAGCCCTACCTTCTAAAAAATGTGGTCGATGAGGCACTGTGCGGAAGCACACCGGTGAAAAAGGTCTGCGTCATTGAGCGCAACCACGAAGAGATCAGCTGGGTGTCCGGACGCGACTACTCCTACAATGAGCTGGTCGCCAACGAGTCGAGCGAGTGCGAAGCGGAGTCGATGGAGTCCGAAGACCCGCTCTTTTTGCTCTACACCTCAGGCTCGACGGGCAAACCCAAGGGCGTACAGCACAACTGCGCGGGCTATATTCTCTGGGCGCAGATGACGATGGAGTGGGTCTTTGACGTCAAAGCGGACGACACCTACTGGTGCACGGCCGATGTCGGCTGGATCACGGGGCATACCTACATCGTCTACGGCCCGCTTGCTATGGGCGCTACGACGGTGATGTTCGAGGGCGTGCCAACCTATCCCGACGCGGGACGCTGCTGGAAGATGGTCGAAGAGCACAAGATTAACCAGTTCTACACGGCTCCGACTGCGATCCGCGTTTTACACAAGACAGGCGAGCATGAGCCGGCCAAATATGACCTGAGCAGCCTGAAGGTCCTAGGAACCGTCGGCGAGCCGATCGATCCGCCGGCATGGAAATGGTACTATGAAGCGGTCGGCGGCTCGAACTGCGCCATCGTCGATACCTACTGGCAGACAGAGACCGGCGGCCATGTCGTTTCGCCGCTTCCGGGCGCGACACCGATCAAGCCTGCCTGCGCGACCTTTCCGCTTCCGGGCATCATGGCGGAGGTCGTTGACGAAGAGGGGAACAAAAAAGAGGCGGGAGAGCAGGGACTCTTGTGTATCACCCGTCCCTGGCCTTCTCAGATACGAAACGTCTGGGGAGATGAGGAGCGCTATGTCAAATCCTACTTCGGCGATGTCACCAAAAACGGCAAGCCGGTCTACTTCTCAGGAGACGGAGCGATCTACGATGAGGAGGGGTACATCACGATCACGGGACGCACCGACGATGTCATCAACGTCTCTGGCCACCGCATGGGAACGGCCGAGATCGAAGCGGCGATCAAAAAATCTTCGGACGTGGCCGAGGTCGCGGTCGTTGGCAAACCGCACGAGATCAAAGGGGAGGGGATCTTCGCCTACGTAGTGCTTAAAAACGAAGAGAACCTGGGCGAGCTGATCGAGACGATGAAGGCGATCAACAATGTCATCAAACACGAGATCGGCAATATCGCGCTCTGCGACGATATCGTCTTCGTCCCGGGTCTGCCTAAAACCCGTTCGGGCAAGGTAATGCGCCGAATCCTGCGAACTATAGCAAAGGGCGAAGCAGTTACCCAGGACACATCGACGCTTGAAGATCCTGCCGTTGTCGCACAGATCGAGTCCTGCGTCAAAAACGGGGTTTGCTAAGAGGAGCGAGAGTTTTTGGTGCTATAATACGCGCATTAATTTAAGGGCGCTTTTAGAGGTGCCCTAAAAGGCGAAATGATGATCAACTATATTAAAACCCAGATTCAGGCATCGATAGACACCAAACAAAATATTTTAAAAGACAATGCGCTGATGGAGACGATCGCGCAGGTCGGACGCGAATGCGTCGAACTTTACCGCAACGGAAAAAAGACCCTGCTTGCAGGCAACGGCGGATCAGCCGCGGACGCCCAGCATATCGCGGCAGAACTGGTCGGACGCTACGGCTTCGACCGCCCCTCAATCCCCTCTATAGCACTGACCACGGACACCTCCAACCTCACAGCGATCGGGAATGATTACGGTTACGACAAGGTCTTTTCACGCCAGATGGAAGGGATGGGAAGCGAGGGCGACCTCTTTATCGGGATCTCGACCTCGGGAAACTCGGTCAATATCATCAACGCGATCACTGCCGCCAAAGCCAAAGGGGTCAGAACCGTCGCCCTCGTCGGACGTGACGGCGGAGAAATGGCCCGCATCGCCGACATTGCTATCATCGTGCCCTCAAATGACACCCCCCGCATCCAGGAGTCGCACATCCTCATCGGCCATATGGTCTGCGACATCATCGAGAAAGAGCTCTTTGGCAACGGAGTCAGTGCGGACTGATATGTCAAGCGCATTAAATGAAAAACGACCGGCCCTGTTCTTAGACCGCGACGGTGTGATCAACATCGAGAAGAACTACCTGCACAAAAAAGAGGACGTCGAGTTTATCGAGGGGATCTTTGAGCTCTGCCGCTACTATCAGGCAAAAGGCTATCTGATCGTCGTCGTGACAAACCAGTCGGGCATCGCGCGGGGCTACTATAGCGAGAGGGATTTTGCGACCCTCACCTTCTGGATGATCGAGGCTTTTTTCAAGGAGGGGGTCGAGATTTCCCAGGTCTACCACTGCCCCCACCATCCCGATATCAGCGCTGAGTGCGACTGCCGCAAACCGCATCCGGGGATGCTGCTCAAAGCAGCCAAAGAGCTGCATATCGACCTTGAACGCTCAGTCTTGGTCGGCGACAGCGAACGCGATATCGAAGCGGCGCAGCGGGCGGGAGTGAAAGAGAGCTATCTCTTGACAAGCGCGCCGACACAAACGAAGGCGACTGAAAATATCCATTCGCTTCTTAGTCTTGTGAGAAGATAAAAATGTTGATCCTAAATACCGGCGGAACCTTTAACAAACGCTATAACCCCATCAGCGGAGAGCTCGAAGTCCCCTATGACAATCTTGCCGTGGAAAAGATCCTTTCGACCTTTTCCTCCACGGTGGAGGTGGCGGGAGTGATCTATAAAGACAGTCTCGACATGGATACAGAAGACAGGAAGACGATAGCGCAGATCATCTCCGCTTCGCATGAACGCTTTTTTGTTGTGATTCACGGCACCGATACCATGCATCTGAGTGCTCTGTTTCTCGATGCGGTTCTTGAAGACAAGGTTGTTATTTTTACCGGCGCAATGGTTCCTTTCGAGATCGACCCCGTAGAGGCGACGGCAAACCTTGCCATGGCGCTGGGTTTTGCAAAAGCGCAGAACGCGCCCGGCGTCTACATCTGCATGCAGGGCCTGGTGGCAAAGCACGATAAGATCGTGAAAAACAGGGCCCTGGGAAAGTTTGAAATTGTCGAAGATTGAATGTAGCCACTGCCATCTTGATTTTGATGAAGAGGTGATGATCAAAGAGGAAGAACGCTACTTTTCTGAAGAAAGTTCTGCTCCGCAGACCGCTGTTCGCTACTTTTGCTGTAAGGGGTGCCAGGGGGTTTTCCATCTTCTGCGCGACTCGGGCCTGGAGAGTTTCTACGACAAACTCGGCGACAAAAAACTCTCCGCGCCGACGCACACCCTCGATGAGAGCGCGGCCTTTGACTCGGAGACTTTTTACGGACAGTTTGTGACGAAAAACAGCGAAGGGTTTTACGAGGTCTCCTTGATCATCGAGGGGCTTCACTGTGCTGCCTGCGTCTGGCTGAACGAAAAAGCCCTGCACAGACTCGAAGGCGTCATTGAGGCGCATATCAACTTCACCAACAACAAGGCGAAGATCATCTGGGCGGACCACATCGTCAAGCTCTCTTCCATCATCGACATGATCCGCGCGATCGGCTACAATGCTTATCCCTACGATCCCTCTGCCCAGGAAGCCAAGGCGAACTCGCAGCGCAAAGCGTACTATCTGCGCATCGTCGTGGCTCTTTTTGCCGCGATGAACATCATGTGGATTGCTATTGCCCAGTATGCGGGCTATTTTTCGGGCATGACGCAGGAGATGAAGACGATACTCAACGTGGCCGAGTGGATCCTGGCGACACCGGTGCTCTTTTACAGCGGATGGGGCTTTTTCAAAGGGGCCTATTTCGGTCTAAAAAACAAGATCGTCAGTATGGATATGCTCGTGGCAACGGGCGCGCTTTTGACCTATCTCTACTCCATCTACATCACGCTGATGCAGGAGGGAGAGGCCTATTTCGACTCGGTAGCGATGATCATCACCTTTGTCTTGCTGGGCAAGTTTCTTGAGGTCCTGAGCAAAAAATCTGTTGCCGACACCATGGACGCTATAGCAAAACATGTCCCCAACGAGGTGACACTCATGCATGAAGGAGAGAGCGAGAGAAGAAGCGTGTATGAGGTCAAGGTCGGCGATATTATCGAGATAAAACCCGGAGAAAAGGCGGCCATCGACGGAGAGGTCATGCAGGGCGAGGGCTTTTTTGACGAGTCAAGCCTGAGCGGGGAGAGTCATCCGATCTACAAAAAAGAGGGCGAAAAGATCATCAGCGGAACGATCTGCATCGATGCCCTCTTTCATTACCGCGCCACAAAAGATTTTTCCCACTCGACCCTGTCCAAACTGGTCTCGATGCTCGAGAGCGCGATGCGTAAAAAACCGCGCATCGAAATGGCGGCAAATCAGATATCCCAATACTTCTCTACGGTTATTTTATTGGTGGCGCTGGCAACCTTTTTTGTCTGGTGGCTCTGGCCGCACTCCTTTGACCGCGCCTTTATGGTCGGCATCTCGGTGATCGTCATTGCTTGTCCCTGCGCCCTTGCACTGGCAACCCCGGTGGCAACGCTTATCGGTCTGAACCTGGGCGGAAAACGGGGCATTCTCTTCAAAGAGGCTGCCCAGCTTGAAACGATGGCGAAGACGCAGATGCTCATCCTCGACAAGACGGGAACGATCACCCAGGGCAGGCCCGAAGTCGTAAACAGCACGCTTTTCAAAGAGCTCGACAAGGCGCTGCTGCTGGCCTTATGCAGCTCCTCTTTGCACCCGATAGCCCAGGCGGTGGTGGCGCATCTCAAGCACGAAGAGCCTTCGCTTCGCCCTTTGGCGCTGCACACCTCCAAACAGCTCCCCTCGCGCGGAATAGCCGCGGTGCACGAAGGACGCAAGATCCTCGGCGGAAACGCAGAGTTTATGAAGGAGAACGGCATCACCGTCGAGGTCAAGACACACCTCTCCCTCTTCTTCTTTGCTATCGACGAAGAGCTGGTCGGCTACTTCGAGCTCAAGGACAGGCCAAAAGAGGGGATAAAAGAGCTGCTCTCCTTTTGTGAAGAGAGCGGCATCGAGGTACTGATGCTCACCGGCGATCATCAGGAGTCGGCGCGCTTTATCGCCGAAGAGGTGGGAATAAAAAACTACCGCGCAGAGCTTTCGCCCCAGCAAAAAGCCGACATTGTGGCGAGCCACGGTGAGAAGGTGAGGGTGATGGTCGGCGACGGTGTCAACGACATCCTTGCCCTGGCGAGTGCGAATATCGGTATTGCGATGGGAAGCGGTTCAGATATCGCCATCGAGGTTAGCGACGTGGTGCTTTTGAATGATTCGCTCAAGAGTCTCAAAGAGGCCTTTGTGATTTCACGGCGCACCTATAGGCTTGTCAAGCAGAATCTCGCTATCTCACTGCTGTATAATGCACTCACCATCCCGCTTGCTATGGCGGGCTACGTCATCCCGCTCATTGCGGCGGTGTCGATGTCGTTTAGCTCCCTGCTGGTGGTGGGCAACTCAATTCGGATCAAATGGAAGTGGAACAGATGAGCAGCGGTATAGTGATCATGATGCTAGGCATCTCTCTTATTTTAGGCGTTTTGGCGCTCTTTGGCGTTATGTGGGCGATCAAGACAGGACAGTTTGACGACAAGGACAAGATGATGAACTCGGTGCATTTTGACGGCGAAGAAGAACTCAACGAAGCGGCGGAAAAAGAGCGACGCAAAAAAGAGTACCGGCCGCCGGATTGAGAAGTGTATCAAGGTAGAAAAGTGCTCCCGAGCTTTCGCCTGAGAGCATGTAGCGCATTATTCTACTGTTTCGTTCTCGTCTGTTTCGACTAGAGTTTCAGCCTCTTCCTCATCTTCTGCTGTGTCAAATTCCGCATCTTCTGTTACTTCCGTTGCTTCTGTTGCTTCTGTTACAGTCTGCTCAATCGCTTCTGCCGGAGCCTCAGTCTTGCTTTCACAGCCAACCATCACGAACACTGCCACAAGGGCAAGTGTTACCAATTTCATAAGCTTCATTTGTATCTCCTGATTTTTGATTTAGAATCATACTCCAAATTATTTGATTTGCAGTAGAGAAATGAGATATAGGGCACCTCTAAAAATTTTTTATTAAAACATGTTTTAAAAATGCCTGCACATAGGCTTTGTGTAAGAATATTCTTGATGTGAAGAAAAAGAAAAATATTTTAGAGGTGTTTTAGAGTGCGTGATTTATCTCATCGAACTCTTTTTTATACTTTTGCAGTTTCTCTTTAAAAAGTTTTATTACATTTTTCGGAGCATAGGGAAGCAGTGCTATTATCTCTCTGACCTCACTGGAGTATTTGACATTAAAATCCGTTGCATATTCCAGGTCCACATTGAATAGCTCCTGCTCTTTTATCCCCAATGCCTCTGCTATGTAGGGAATAAGCTCAAGTTTGATCTCTCTTCTGCCGCTTAGATATCCATATATGCTTGAACGGCTAGGAAGCTCTCCTGTGGTGCGGAGTTTCGGCTCAAGCGACAAAAATATATCGGCAAAATTCTTTTTAGAGATATTTTTCTCTTGTAGCAAAAAGTTTATTTTTTCATACACTTCCACACACAGCCTTCAATTTTACTATTAGTATAAATATTTCATAATAGTAAGAAACAAAGAAGGACTAATAGTGTAATATTTTACAAATAGTAAAATAAAGAGGTTCCAGTGCAAAAAATATATTTAATAAGTGCGGCAATTGCGCTTGCTGCTCTTTCGGGATGGTTGTACTTTGCAGCAACCCTCGACATTGTGTGAGCGTGATATGAACAGTAACAAGACCATACAAGAAGACGAGATAGATCTACGGGAGTTGTTTGCGATAGTTGCGCAAAAAAAAGTTTTAATAGCGGGCATAACCTCTGCCGTAACCTTATTGGCAGTGCTGTACGCCTACGCTGCAACACCGATTTATGAGGTCAAGGCAAATATCAAAATCGGCCACATTGGCGAAGAGCTTATCGCATCTCCCGAAAGCATTGTAAAAACACTTCAAGTTGTTTTTAATGTAGAAGACAAGAGGGACTCCAAAGAGCAGCTTGTTGCAGAAGTCAGTAGTGTAAGCGCAAATAAAAAAGTGCCGAACTTTATCGAGTTAAAAGCCGAGGGAGTGTCGAATGAAGATGCCCTTGTAAAGAGCAAGGAAGTTCTTGCCTATCTTCAAGAACTCGACAAGGAAAGAATCGAGCACTATCTGCTTGAAACTAAAAATAAAATTGTGGTGCTTGACAGAGAGATCAGCAGAATAGATACATTTGAGATAAAAAACATCAAAGAGCAGATACGATTGCTCAAAGAGCAAAAGATCACTCAGATCAATGAGAAAATAACACGGCTGAAGACCCAGGATATACCAAAAATAGAAAAAGCAATTCTGATCTCTAAAACTCAGGATATTGCTAAAATCGATGAGAAGATATCTCTTTTGACGGATGTTGAACTGCCCTCGCTCGATGTAAAAATAACATACTATACAGAAAAGCTCAACGAGTATAATCATGAGATCAAAAAACTTACCGAGACAATTGCAAATACATCGAACGAGACATCAGCGATGGTCTCATCTATCCAGATGGTTAACTACCAAAACTTGATTCTTGCTTCTCAAAATAAAATCGAAGATTTGAAAATTCAAAAAGAGTACATTTTACAAGACACGATTTTAAATCTTAAACGTCAAAAAGAAAACATCGAAAAAATAAAGATCAGGGATCTGAAGCTTCAAATTGAAAATATAAATAATGTCGCCATTCTTGAACTTCAAAGAGAAAAAGAGAACATAGAAAATGAAGAGATACGAAAACTGGAGTATAAAATAGCCTCAGAACTACACAACAAAAAAGTGAAACTGAGTGAAGAGATAGAACTGCTGAAGTATAAGATTTCGCCGCAAAATATAAAAAATCATGAGCTTGTCGGAGAATTTATCCTCTACGAGCACCCCATAAAACCAAAGAAAAAACTCATCGTTGTCGTTGCTTTTGTGACGGCTCTTATGCTTTCGATATTTCTGGTCTTTTTTCTTAACTTTATTGGAAAAGAAGAGAAGACTCAGGGTTAAAGGTTGAGCTGGTCAGAGAACCTTGTCGCACTCGGGCAGGAAGATCCACTGGAGTTGGGAGATGTTCTCTTCATTCTCTTCTATAGCGTACTCCAGTGACATTTCTGTGGCATCTTTCAGGCTCAGCTCGGCATCTTCGTAGAGGGTGATCTCTTCCATCTCCTGACGGTCACTGTTTGGTCTTTTCAGGCGCAGTATGCGGTAGCCTGCGGGGTCTTTTTTACGGATGTGGATAGCGTTGATCGCGTAGCTGTCGTCTTTGTGTATGACGCTGGGTTTACTGGGGGCACTCTTGGGCATAGGCGTAGTTCCATTCATTTTTAATTTTGGTATTTTACACGAGGCTTGGGTAAAAGTTTCTTTTGTTTTTGACTATACTTCTTATTTTAAAAGGAAGACAATGCCAAAACCCACTCTCTTACAGGGCTTGTTAAGGCTCGCTTTTGTCGCAGCCTTGCTTGCTATAGCAGCCATCGCATTTCTGCCTAACTATGACGATCTGCCCGAGCTCATCTCGTTAAGCGATGTTTTAAACCACTTTTCTGCTTTTTTTGTGCTCTCTTTTCTTCTGGAGCGGGGCTTTGCTCCGCGGGCGGGCGTGGCTTTTTTGTTGCTCTTCGCCTACGGCCTCTTTATCGAAACCGTGCAGCATTTCCTGCCTTCGCGCTGTTTTGATCTGCTCGATCTGGCGGTGGACATGGCGGGAGTGGCTGTCTACTATCTTCTACTTCACGCACTCTTTTTGGTAAAGCGCCCTAAACTTTAGGGTGGAAAGCGAAGTCGGCTCTTCGTAGATGCTGAACTCCAGCTCATTCATGGCCTTCATTGTAAAAAGGCGCACCTCATTTCTCTCCAGAGGCCAGGGCGGTCCTTTATACTTCTCGCCCTCTCTTTTGCCGTTGGCTACGACAAGAAGTTTTCCTTTTGGTGCGAGCAGGGAGCTGATGGCCGTGACCATCTTGTCTCTGAATCGCAGCGGCATGGACTGCAGGGTGAGCGCTTCAAAGACAAAGTCGTACGTGCCGATCATCTCGGGCGGAAGCTCCAGGATGTCCTGGACTTTGAAATCCACACCGAAACCATCAAAACGCTCTTTGCACCAGGCTATAGCCGATGCGGAGACGTCAATGGCGGTGACCTCAAAACCCGCTTCGCTCAGTGCAATGGCATCGTCGCCAAGCCCGCAGCCTACAACGAGGGCTTTGCCGCTGGGGAGGTTGTGCTGCAGATACTCCAGCAGGTACTCATTGGCGCGCATCTTTGCCCAGGGAATCTGTTCATTGTTGAGGAAGTTTTCTCTGTAGAGTTCTTCAAACCATGCGGAGGCGGTTTTATGGCAGTTTTCATTTGGATTCATAGTGCAATTCTAGCACAGTTGCTGTTTTTTTAAGAGTGTTTTTGGAGTTAAAAGAGGAGAGACTTCCGGACAGAGTCCGGAAAATAGAGATTACTTAAGACCTGCGATATAGTCAGAAACAGCCTTGATATCAGCGTCAGAGTAAGAAGCTACCTGACCTTTCATCAATCCGCCCATACCTTTGATGTTGCGAGTGCCTGCTTTGTAGCCATTGAGTGCTTCAACAGTCTTGGCAGAATCCCAACCAGTGATCACCTCTGATTTGTTAAGCGCTTTTTTCTCACCGTTGGCACCATGACATGCAACACATTTTTTGTACAGTGCAGCGCCATCCGCTGCCATTAGAGTTGAACCAGCTACGATAAGTGCAAGAGCAATTTTCTTCATTGTATTTCTCCGTTAATAAAATTTGCAAGTATTATATAGTGCCTAGTCTTATAAATGAGTTAAAAAATCATTATGCATAGAAGCAGAGTGGCTGCTTTACCTTTTTATCAACTCATATCTGTTAAAATCGCGCCTATATAGAAAGACCATAAGGCAAAACGATGAAGTATACAGAGAGAGATTTAAGCGGAAAAACGATTTTGATCACGGGCGGAGCGGGTTTTATCGGCTCCAATCTTGCCTTTTATTTTCAGCAGAACCACCCCGAGGCGAAGGTCGTTGTTTACGACGCGTTTCGCAGCGGAGAGACCCTTTCAAACGGCAATCTAAAGAGTTTCGGCCATTTTAAAAACCTGCTGGGCTTTTGCGGCGAGGTGATCAGCGGCGACATCAACGACCCCGCAGGAATGCAAAATCTGCGAGAAAACTATACTTTCGACTACATCTTCCACGAAGCGGCCATCTCTGACACGACAGCGCTTGAACAAGACCTGATGATAAGAACCAATGTCAATGCCTACAAAAACCTTCTGGACATGGCCGTGGAGCATGGCGCGAACATGATCTATGCCTCATCGGGTGCGACCTACGGCGATGCGCCCTCTCCGCAGCGTGTCGGACGCGAAGCGCCCCAGAATGTCTACGGTTTTTCCAAGCTGGCGATGGACCATCTTTCGCGCGACTACATGAAAAAGAGTGATATCTCCATCGTAGGACTTCGCTATTTCAACGTTTACGGCCCGCGCGAGTACTTCAAAAATACGACGGCTTCCATGGTGATCCAGTTCGGACATCAGCTTCTCTCAGGGAAAAATCCCCGTCTTTTTGAGGACTCCGACAAGATCCTGCGCGACTTCATCTATATCGAAGACATCATCCAGGCGAACATCAAAGCGATGCACCCAAGCGAGAGCGGGATCTACAATGTCGGAACAGGCAAGGCGCGCTCGTTTCAGGACATGGTGGACATCTTGCAAAAAGAGCTGGGGACCTCGTATCCTTGCGAATATATTGTCAACCCTTTTGTCGGCCGCTACCAGTTTCATACGGAAGCGGACATCGCGTCCACCAAGCAAGCGCTTGGCTATGCGCCTGCCTTTGAGATGGAAGACGGGATCAGGGCCTATGTGGGCGAGATCAGACGAATCTATGAGACAGAAGTGCAAAAATGATCCAGGCCCTTCGTGATTCAAAGCCAAATATCCTGGTCGTCGGCGACCTGATGATCGACCATTACCTCTGGGGAGACTGCGACCGCATCTCGCCCGAAGCCCCCGTACAGGTTGTCAACGTCTCCAAAGAGACAGCCGTGCTCGGGGGTGCGGGAAATGTGGTCAATAACCTTCGCGCTCTGGGTGCGAGTGTCAGCGTAGCCTCGGTCATCGGAGCGGACGAGATCGGCAAAGAGCTGATGCTGATGCTCAAAAGTCTGGGTGTAAAGACGGAAGGCCTGGTGACGCAGGAGGGGCGAAAGACAAGCAAAAAAAGCCGCATCATCGCTTCCAACCAACAGATCCTGCGTTATGACAAAGAGAGCAAAGAGGATGTGTCGCAAGAGTCTGTCGATAAGATCATCCGCGCGATCAAAAAAGATCTTTTCCTCTATGACATGATCATTCTTTCCGATTACGGCAAAGGAGTGTTGACGGTTGAACTGTGCCGCGAGATCATCAAAGCGGCAGCCGAAACAGGCAAAAAAGTCCTGGTCGACCCCAAGGGGAAGGACTACAGCAAGTACAGGGGCGCACACTTTCTTACCCCGAACAAAAAAGAGGCCTGCGAAGCGACGGGGATAGAGATCGTCGATGACGAGAGCCTGCTGCGCGCAGGAGAGTGGCTTAGAAGCGAATGCGAACTGGAACTCTCCATGATCACGCTCTCCGAAGACGGGATCGCTATCTTTGACGAAGAGATGCACAAGGTCCCGACAATCGCCAAAGAGGTCTTTGATGTTACGGGAGCGGGCGACACGGTTATCTCGGCCCTGGCCTACGCGCTCTCCAGCGGAAAAGACATCATTACGGCGGCGCAGTTTGCTAATGCCGCCGCAGCCGTTGTTGTCGGAAAGATCGGATCCGCTACGGCAAATATGGACGAGATCGAGGCGTATGAGTCGACGATCCATCAGAGCAGCTCGGATATGCACATCAAAAGCCGCGATGAGCTTGCCGGGGTGGTCGAAAAAGCAAAGGCCAAAAACAAGCGCATCGTCTTTACCAACGGCTGTTTTGACATCTTGCATCTGGGCCATGTCAAGTACCTCGAAGTCGCCAAGAGCTTCGGAGATATCCTGATCGTCGGTCTGAATGCGGACAGCTCTGTGCGCGAACTAAAAGGCCCCGAACGCCCCATCAACCCCGAATATGACAGAGCCTATCTTTTGGCAGCGCTGGAAGTCGTGGACTATGTGGTGATCTTTTCCGAAGAGACGCCGCACGACCTGATAAAGATGATCCGGCCGGATGTTCTGGTAAAAGGCGGTGATTACGAAGGAAAAGCCGTCGTCGGAACAGAATTTGCTGGAGAACTGAAACTCGTGGACTTTGTTGACGGAAAAAGTACGACAAAGACCATAGAAAAAATAAAAAAGGAGAAGAGACTATGCTAAAAAAATTACTATTGACACTTGCGCTGGGAACGGCTGCATTTGCGATGCATGATGCATCGATCAACCTTAACAACGAGGATATCGAGCTCAAGGGAAGCATTGACATCGGCGAATTGAACCACTCTGATTTTCCGGATACGTACTTTTTGACACTCGGCATGCTCGACGTTGACAATGATAACGATGCGGATCAGCTTTTTCATGCCGGATTTCAACTGCGCCAGGATGTCAGAGGCGTTGCGGGGCTGAAGTTTGCTATCGGCATAAAAGGAACTTATGCAAAAGTAGGAAATCTTAACCACGCAAGTGTCCCTGTCGGTGTTGAGCTGGGCTATACGCTGCCGTTTGACGTGGCTATTCCTATTGTCCTTACGGGTACTGTGGACTATGCCCCTTCGGTACTCTCGTACAGGGACGCCGACAGATACATGGAAAAACGCGTCGAGTTGGGCTTTAGGATCATCGAACAGGGAACGCTCTTTGTGGGCTACCGCAAAATCGACCTCGATTTTGACGAGAGCGCGGGCAACCGTGACTACACCTATACCGACACCGGCTACATCGGTTTCAAAGTCAGATTTTAATCTACATTTGGCCATCTGTTTAGATGGCCTTCACTCTCACACTTCCAAAACTCTTTTCACCGCTGCTATCACATCACCCGCTTCGATCTTTGTCATACACTCATGATGCTTCAGGGGACAGGTCCGTTTCATGCAGGGCGCGCATGGGACATCGTCTCTGCGCACGATAATGCTCTTGTTATTCTTCCACTGGCAGGTCTCAAGATGACGTGTCGGCCCAAAGATCGCAACAGTAGGCACCTCATAAGCCGCCGCGACATGCATCGGCCCGCTGTCGTTGGTGACAAAGAGATCCAGTCCGCCAATCGTGGCACAGAGCTCCTGAATGGTCGTCTTTCCGGCCAGGTTGGTGTAGTTGGTGATACCCATCTCCTGCAGACGTTTCTCTATATCTGCACCCATGTCGACCTCGGAGGGTCCGCCGAAGATCAGGATGTGATGCGTGTCTGCAAAGGCCTCGGCAACCTCGGCAAACTTGTCAGGATACCACCGTTTCGCCGAACCGTAGGTGGCTCCGGGATTGATCCCCAGCGTCGGCTGGCCGTAGCTTTTTTTGGGGATGTAGAGCCTGCTTTTGGGCGCGGATGAGGGCTTATCTTCCAAAATATTGATGAGGTTGTTGTACTGCTCGCTGAGGTGGATATCTCGCGAGAGTTTGACCGCTTTGTCCAGCAGCAAAGAAGCGTGCCAGGATTTACGTGCGATCTTGAGGTGCGCGGGGGTGAAAAAGAGCAGCAGGGTAGCGTAGAGATTGCTGCGAAAACTGATGGCAAGATCAAACTGTCCCAGCTCTTTAGCAAAGGCATGCGTCGCTCTGAGGCGGCTCGTCGGCTGACTCTTCGTCTCATCGACAAAGGAGGCCTCGGCCCTGGGATGGTGCTTGATCGCTTCGATGGCGACAAAGGAGCCGACAAAGGTAAATTTTGCATCCGGATAGAGTGTGCCAAGGTGCTCTATAGCAGGCGTCGCCATCAGCGCATCGCCGAGCCAGTTGGGGAGGATGATAAGGATTTTTTTCATGGTTTGCTCCAACGGTTTGTCTGGATAAGATGCGCCTGCGCCGTGCTGACGGCCTTGAGCTGGCGCAACATATTTTCCGGATCACTTGCATTTGTCTCGACGATATCTTTGTAGTTGTAGATCAGATACCCCTCGGGACGGATCATGCCGGCTACCTGTCCGCCGTTGAAGAGGACAAAACGCTTGTTGACTTTCTCATCGAACAGGGAGTTGCCAAGAACACTAAACTCCCCCTTCCAGCCAAGCAGGTCGGCGATTGTGGGAAAGATATCCACATGCGAGCCCAGGGTCTCGCTCTCTTGAGCTTTAAATATCTTTGGTGCATAGATCATCAGCGGAATGCGAAAATGCTCGACAGAAGCAAGCGAAGCAAACTCTCCGCGCAGTTTTTTGCCGATAGGATTGGCCGCATCACCTGAACCGTGGTCCGAAGTGAAAACAAAGATCGTATTGTCAAACCAGGGCTCCTTCTCGCACTTTTGCATAAAACGCTTAAGGGCAGAATCGGTATAGATCAAGGCGTTCAGATAGCCGTTGTAATTGCGCAGATCATGCGGATAGCGCTCGTATTGCGAAGAGGGAAGATGAAAGTCACTGTGTGTAGTCGAAGTAAAGGTAAAGCCCAAAAAAGGCTCTTTGAGTGTGTTGAGCTTTTGGTGATAAAACTGCAAGAGATTGTGGTCGTAGGTGCCGGTACCCGGCTCTCTGCCCTCTTCGACCTCCTCAACATTTGGCATATCTTCCGCTCCGTAAAATTGCTCAAACCCCGCAAGGTGGCTTACGGCGTCCACGCGGTAGGAGCGGCGGTTTGCACCCTGCATCGCGAGCGTGTTATAGCCGTTATTCTTGGCTATGTGCCCAAGGTAGGAGAGATTTGAGAGCTCCAGTCCCTTGCCCAGATAGTCAAAGCCCGAAGGCAGGGAGATGCCGGTGTAGACGGAGGTGATGCCGAAGATACTGCGGTATCCGTTGGAGTAGAAGCGGTTGAACTTAAGGCTTTTTTCACTGAGCTCTTTGAGATAGGGGGTGACGTTTAGTTCAGGATAGCGGGTGAAACCGTCAAGATGCTCCGCGCCCATTCCCTCCAGCAGGACGATGACGACATTGTAGGGTTTAGCCTGGGGAGTCTTGTAGCTTCGCATCAAGGGGTACTGTTCGTCAACAAAGGGGGCATTCGGCGTCGAAAGAAGCTCCTGTGTTATACGTATCGCCTCAGGGGTGTCCATGAGAATATGGCTTTTGTCTTTCTTTGATGAACGGTAGACGCAGAAGAAGCCGTTGAGAGCAAGATTTCCCGAGCAGACCTTATTGACGGCAAAGGCATCGGCTACGCCAATGGATTTCGAGCCCGTAATGCTACCGCGTATGCCGATGACGAGGAGGAGCAAAACAAGAAGCGAGAGAGCCCATGCTTTTTTCGGCGAGTGGACAGGCTTGGGAAGATGGCGAAACAAACGCGTAAAAAGATACAGCAGCAGTGCGGAGAGAAGCAGGGCGCCAAGAGTATAGAAGAGAAAAGAGCCAAAGGCCATGCCGAAGATCAGATCCGTATCATTTCCCAGGTTAAAGACCTCGTTGGAGAGGTGGCGGCGGCTGAACTCAAAATAGAGTATGTCTCCCAGAGAGACCATCGCAATGACCACAAGAACGCTTGCCCACATCAAGGAGATGGCCTGGCGTGTTTTGGTTTTGTTGAGTATCGCCAAGGGGAGAGTCAGCAGCAAAATAAAAATCCCGCTGAAGGTAAAGAGGGTGATGATGTCGATGCGAAGCCCCATAAAAAGCGTCTGAAAAAGCTCCAAAGCACTAAGCTCTGAAAAGTCTTCGGGATAACGCAGAAGAAAGAATATGCGAATTGCCATCATCACAAAGAGGGAGAGAAAGAGCGCCGAGAGTGTCTGAATGTAACGGTTACGCATGGGGTTCCTTGATGTATAGGGGTGCTCCGCTGAGCTGGACGGATCTGCTTTGCGAGGCC
>JACUTT010000024.1 GCA_014859655.1 Campylobacterales bacterium | reverse complement strand
GCACTTGCTGCGTCACTACGTTCGTCACGTACCTGCGTACGCTTCCTCTCTATGTTCCTTGCAATTGCATCACTCTTTTAGTTTTTATGACATTCTTTAAAATTTTTATATTTGGAAATGGCTTAATTTTCTTCGATGGAACAGCGCATGGGAAAACTCTCTTTGCGGGCTTTATATTCCACGGTGTCGGCTTTGGTTTCGGCGATCTCATGGCTGTAGATGCCGCAGAGTCCTTTGCCCTTGGTGTGAATGTCCTGTGTGATCTTGTCGGCTTCCTCACGGCTCTTGTAAAAGACGCCGGTGATGATGCGCAGACAAAAATCCCATGTCGTGTAATCATCGTTTAGCATGTAGACGCGGTACAGTTTAGGTTCGCGTAATTCATTGGCAGTGCGCGTTTGAACTTCAATGGACATGGGACTTCTTTTAATCTTTAAATCTAAAACGTATCATGGCTCAACTTTGATTTGAACAAACTAAAGGGCACCTCTAAAAGAAGAAAGTGGGGTAGGATTGTAGGCAGATTGTCCTTTTTTATGGCACTCTTATTGCTTTGCATGTACAATAATGAAAAAGTTTTTAAGGCATGTAATGGGCATAGTTATTACAGTTACATCGGGCAAGGGCGGGGTTGGAAAGTCTACGACTTTGGCTAACCTAGCAGTAGGTTTGGCAAATGAGGGCAAGAAGGTCGTTGCAGTTGATTTTGATATCGGTCTTCGCAATCTGGACATGCTTCTGGGTCTGGAAAATAGAATCGTCTACAATGTCATCGACGTGATGGAGGGCAAATGCAACCTTTCTCAGGCGCTCATCAATGACAAGCACAGCAAGAGTCTCTACTTCTTGCCGGCGTCGCAGACCAATGACAAAAACATCCTTGACAAGCAGAAGGTCAAAGAGCTCATAGAGACACTGAAAAAAGAGTTCGACATCATCTTGCTCGACTCGCCTGCGGGGATAGAAGGCGGTTTTGAACATGCCATCGCCTTTGCGGACCGTGCGCTGATCATTTCGACGCCGGATGTCTCCTCAGTGCGCGATGCGGACCGTGTCATCGGTATAATCGATGCCAAAAGCGAAAAAGCCCAAAAAGGCGAAGAGGTCGAGAAGCATGTGATCATCAACCGTATCAAGCCTGAGATGGTAGAGCGCGGCGACATGCTCAGCATCGACGATGTGCTCAACATCCTGGCCCTTCCTCTCATCGGTGTTGTGCCTGACTGCGAGAAGGTCATCTCTTCGACGAACCTCGGTGATCCTATCATCCGTGACATGAAGGCCTTGTCCGGTGAAGCCTACCGCCGCATTTCAAAGCGTATTTTGGGAGAGGATGTCGAGTTTCTTGATCTCAGTGTCAAGAAGGGCTTCTTTAAAAGGATGTTTGCATGAGTCTATTTGAATCTCTTTTTGGAAAAAAGTCATCGACTGCGCATGTCGCCCGCGACAGACTGAAGCTGGTGCTTGCCCACGAGCGCGCTTCAAACGCCTTGCCCTACATGGAGCAGATGAAAGAAGAGATCATGGAAGTGATCAAAAAGTACACTCAGGTCAAAGATATCCATATTAGCTCGCGAAACAACCAGAACATCGACGTGCTTGAGATGGAAATTATCCTTAAATGAGCAAACCAAAAAAAAGAAAATCGGCAACATCCTGGAGGGTTACGATTCTGGCGGCCTCGCTGGTTCTGCTTCTGCTTGGAGTGATAGCGATAGCTGCTTATAAAAAAGGCTATAGCGACGCGCAGAGACTTGCCCTGTCAAAACAGAAACATGCCCAGGAAAAAGAGAAAGAACTCTTAGAAATTGTCAAGGCTCAAAAAGAGGTAAAACCTGATCTTGTCGGCAGACTTCAAGATGTCCTTAACAAGGAAAAACCGGAGATTGACACCAGGCATGAGTTTGACACAAACACGCTTGGACGTCCGCCCAGAGGTCCTGTGCGAGAGGTGCGCAAGATTCCCGTCTATAGCAAGTTTGACAAACCGAAACTCACTATTATTATCGACGATGTCTCTTGTGCGAATGATGTAAAATCTATCAAATCCCTGAACATGTCTCTGACCATGTCATTTCTGCCGCCGAGTCTGGCGCATCCTGACTCGGCGAAACTGGCTGAACTCGAGAACTTCTATATGGTGCATCTGCCGCTTGAAGCGATGCATTACTCTGCTGAAGAGAAGTTCACCCTGCGCGCAAGTGACACAAAAGAGATGATCTCTCGGCGTGTTCGAGAGGTCAAATCCCTTTTTCCTCGCGTCTCGTATATAAATAACCACACCGGAAGCCGCTTTACTTCGGACGAGCGTGCGGTAAGAGACTTGGTTGCTGCATTGAGCGAAGAGGGGATTGGGTTCCTCGATAGCCGGACAACGGCAAAGACAAAGGTACCAAAGGTGATGAAATCTTTGGGTCGGCCTTATTTGGCCAGAGATATCTTTTTGGATCACGAGTCTAATGTGCCCTATATCGAAGAACAGATCAAAAAAGCGATCAAAAAAGCAAAAGAGCACGGCTCTGCTATCGCCATCGGCCATCCCCGAAAAGAGACGCTGCAGGCCCTTCGCAACTCCAGAAAAGCACTGGAGAGTGTTGATCTTGTCTACCTGAATAAGTTGATCTAGATGAAGCCCAGCAAACGCTTGTACCCTCTGCCTTCAGCGTTCACCCTTCTTGAAAACCCTCCCGAACAGATCTTCTATCGGGGCAATACCTCTCTTCTAGAACGCCGAAAAGTCTCCATTGTCGGATCACGACGGGCATACCCCTATTCAAGATCGCTTGTCCATGCACTTTCTGTTGCACTCTCAAAACGCAATGTCTGCGTGGTCAGCGGCGGGGCTATGGGGATTGATGCGATAGCGCATGAGGGTGCCTATCCCAACACGATCGCTGTTTTGGCAAACGGTACGGACATCATCTATCCCAAGGTCAATAAAAATCTTTTGAACAAAATCGCCTCTGACGCACTGCTCTTGAGCGAGTATGAAGACGGAGTCGAGGCCAGGGCCTACAGTTTTGTCCATCGCAACCGTTTAGTGGTGGCTCTGGGCGAGGTCCTGGTCGTGGCGCAGGCGGATCTTAACAGCGGGAGTATGCGAAGCGTTGAGTTTGCCCAGAAGACGGGTAAAAAGATCTATGTTCTTCCGCATCGTTTGGGAGAGAGTAGTGCGACGATGCAGCTCTTAAAAGAGGGAAGTGCAGAGCTGATCACCGATATTGAAGCCTTTGCCGACCTTTTTGGTAAGCAAGAGAAAACAGAGGATGCCTTTTTGGCTTTTTGTGCCACCTCTCCAAGCTACGAAGAGGCCCTGGCACGCGATGCGCAAAAGATGTTTGAGTATGAACTCTCAGGAAAACTGAAAGTTCTCAACGGCAAGGTCTATCTTCTCTAGCTCTTTACGCCGAAGCTGAAGGCTTCTGTTAGCACATAGGCCTCCTGCACGGCAGCAGAGAACTCTTCTCGGCTCAGAGGCAGCGTATCTAAAATATCATCTACACGCTGCGAGTCAAAACGCTCAACAGCATAGACCAGCTGCAAAATCGTGCCAAGTTCCCCCGTATTAAATACCAGAGTCTGTATGATCTCATCATCTACGTTAAGCTCGTTGAGTATGCTCTGCATTGGAGCATTCAAAAGCGCTTCGATCAGAGAGAGTAGACCGATAAAAGCCGATTTTTCAAGGATCGTCTTGCTACACTTCTGCTTATAAATCCCCTTGCAGAACATCTGCATCATATTGGCGCGGGTCTGGGCAAGCGTCAAAAGCGGGTTCTGCAAACCCTGTATCCCCCTTGAGGGATTTGCGTAGGAGATAAGCAGAAGCCAGCTTTTGAGCTGGTTGGGTCCAAGTAGCAGTATCGCCTGGCGGATGGACTTTATGGTGGCTCTAAAACCAAAGGCGGCAGAGTTGATAAAACGCAAGAGCTGTAGGGTAAGGGCGGCATTTTGCTCAAATGTGCGGCAGATCTCATCCGTATTGCTTCCGTTTTGGAGCTGGCGGATAAGACGCAGTATCAATAGCTGAGCGGGGTCTATGGCCTTGTTCTCGATGATGTCGGGTCGGGCAAAGAAATAGCCCTGAAAATAGTCGCAACCCAGCGCCTTATACTTGTCAAACTGCTCTTGTGTCTCTACTTTTTCAGCCAAAATCTTTAACTCAAACCTCTTGAAGAGGGCAAGAAACTTAGGTAGATTCTCTTCTTGAAGCGTATGAATATCAAGCTTTACAATATCGATATACTCAAAGATAGGCTGAAAGTTCACGATGTACTCTTTGGAACAGTCCACATCGTCAAGAGCAAAACGGTAGCCCTGATTTTTGAGTTCTTTCACCCGCTGTATTATGCGTTCATTTATGACCACGCTCTCCAAAATCTCAAGTACAAACTGTTCTTTTGGAATGGAAAAGAGCATCTCGTCCATCAAAAGCTCTTCGTCGATATTGACAAAGGCAAAAGTAGCTCCGAGTGTCTTCTTCAGTCCTGTAAGGTTCAGTGCATATACCAGAACCTGGGCCGTGGCAAGGCGGTCATTTTTAATGGGTTCAAAGAAATGATCCGAAGAGGTACGGTAGAGCAGCTCGTAGGCATAGGTATTGCCGTGAAGATCAAGGATAGGCTGGCGCGCGAAGTAGAGACTCTCGGACATACAACTACTTTTTAATTATAGTAACTATATATTTCTAAATAGATTATAAAATGAGCATCGCATCACCGTAGGAGAAAAAACGGTATTTATTTTTTATCGCCTCGCCATAGAGCCTTTGTGTCTCTTCAAGACCCACGAAGGAGGCGACCAGCATCAAAAGGGTGGATTTGGGAAGATGAAAATTCGTCAGAAGATAGGTGACACGCTGCGGCGGATTATGCGGATGCAAAAAGAGATTGGCCTCGCCTTCGCTTTTATGTGTGCGCACATAGTACTCGATTGTACGTGTCACCGTTGTCCCTATAGCCAAAAGCGGAGCATCCGAGCAGATAAGCTCCTGTGCGGCCCGGGGAATATGGTAATACTCTGAGTGCATGGGATGGTCGGTGATCGTTTCGGCTTCGACGGGTTTGAAGGTCCCCGCGCCGACATGAAGGGTCAAAAACTCCAGCGGGTGCGCGTCTTTGAGCGCCTCAAAAAGCTCAGGGGTGAAGTGCAGGGAGGCCGTGGGTGCAGCCACCGCGCCCGCATTTTGAGAGAAGACACTCTGGTACTCCTGCTCATCGCTTTTGCTCTCTTCGCGCTGCATATAAGGGGGCAGGGGAATGTGGCCGATCTCATCGAGCACAAGGATAAGCTCTTCAAAACAGAGCCGATGCGATTTATGAAAGAAATATACGATGCGCGAGCCGTCCTCGCAGAGCTCCAGGACCTCGGCGACAAGCTCTTGATCAAAATAAAGAAGGGTGCCCTGCTTGACCTTTGCGCGGATAAGGCAGGAGATACGCCCGGCATCGAGGGGCTTGTTGATCAGTAGTTCGACCCCGCCGCCCGAAGCTTTTTTGCCAAATATGCGTGCCTTGATGACCTTGGTATCGTTGCACAGCACAGCACAGTCGCTGGGCAGAAAGTCGTTTATCTTGGAAAAGAGGGTGTGGGTGATGCTCCTGTCTTTGCGGTTGTAGACGAGGAGTCTGCAGCTGTCGCGCGGCGAAGCCGGGTTTGTGGCGATGAGCTCCGGCGGAAGGAGATAGTCGTAGCTTTGCGTTTGAAGCGGCATTAGGCTGTCGGTGTCTCTTTGCCTTCTTCCTCGTCCTCATCTAAAGGCGGCGCCGGATTGACAGCTTTTACGATCAAAATAGAGACACCGTAGAGGAATATAAGCGGTATGGCCATAAGAAGCTGCGTCAGGATATCCGGAGGCGTGAGCATGGCGGCAAGGACAAAAATAAGCAAGACGGCATATTTGAAAAAACCGCTCATCATACGATTGTCAACCAGACCCAAAAGTGCCAAGAAGTAGGCGAAAACAGGAAGTTCAAAGGCAATTCCAAAGCCAAACATAATCTTTGAGAAAAATCCGACATAATCCTCGATCGTGATCAAAGCCGCATAATTGCTCGTATATCCAAAGGTGATAAGGAACTCAAATCCGTAGGGGACAACGACGTAGTAGGCAAAGAAAACACCCACGCTGAACATGATCGTTCCACCAAATATAAAGGGAAGAAGCATCTTTTTTTCGTTAGCATAGAGTCCTGGGGCGATAAACTGCCATATCTGCCAGAGCAGGATCGGGATGGAAAAGAAGAAAGCTGCGAAAAAAGAGACCTTGAGGGCAACAAAGAATGTACCTCCCACCTGGGAAGTAATAAGCTGTCCCTGGGTCGCATGTGCACCATCGATGTTTGCTATAGCCGCAAGTACGTCGCGCAGGGGCTGATCCATCCAGTGCATGATAGGCTCATGGAAATAAAAACAGACAAAAAAGAGAACAATGACGCTGCCGACCATGATGCTCAGGCGTTTTCTTAGTTCAACAAGGTGGGGTCGTAGATCATCAAACATTATGCGTTATCCTCGGGCTCTTTCTTTTTCTTTTCAAAGCTGACCTGTTCATCATCACGTGATGGTGTTGGCTGCGCTATCTTTTCAGCCGGCTTTGCATCGTCCGCATAGCCTATCTTTTGGCTCTGAGCCGGTGAACTCTTGGCTGAATTTCCGGTGACGCTGTTTTTGACATCGCTAAGGTCTTGTTTGATCTGGTTAAGCTCTTCGCTCAGACTGCCCCCGCTTGTCACACGCTCAAGCTCATTACTCGCAGACATAAGGTCCTCTTTATAGCTGAGCGCCTCTTTTTTGAGTTCAGAGATGTTAAGTTCCTGCTCAAGCGAGTCCTTGGCGCTGGCCACCGTGGATTTGAGTGATTTGAAAAATTTTGCAATATTGACCATAGTTTCAGGGAGCTTGTCAGGACCTAGAAAGATGACAGCGATTATTGCGATAATAATGATTTCGGCAAAGCCCATCCCAAACATGTATATTCCTACAAACTTTTTTATAAAGAAGCGATGAGCCTGTCGAAGACCGCGTTTCTTTTAGTGCCGTGATTCTAGCCAAATCGAGTTTAAAACTTCTTTACTGTATCTGCGAAAAACAGCCTGACGAGGTCCATTTTGAATGGTTTGTGATAGTTCTTTGGTGTTAGTCTTGCAAAAACAGCACGATCTCATCGCTGAGCAGGAAGTCGGGGTTGTGGGCGCGATCATTGAGGCGCAGCAGTTTGTCCTCGCTCAAAAGCAGTTCAAGCTTCTTCTTCTCCGTCGCTGAGAGTATCTTGGTATCTATGCCGACGCAGGAGCGAAGGCCCAAAAAAAGCTTCTCCGTTTTTAAATCCTCCTCGCTCAGCTCCTCCACCGAAATATCCAGAGGGTTGCTGATATAGGCCTCAATGTCGGTGGTTGGATAGAAGCGTTTGTTGTTCAACATTCCCACCGCTCCGCTTCCCACACCCATGTAGTCTTGAAGCTGCCAGTAGCCGATGTTGTGTGCGCATCGGTAGCTGCCGAAATTTGATATCTCGTACTGCTCAAACCCTTTGGCCTTGATCGCGTCTATGAAAAAAGTCGTCAGTTCCAGCCTCTCTTTTGCCGCTTCGGGATAGCTCTCGAACAGGGTCTTCTCTTCTATTGTCAAAGCGTAGGCGCTGATATGGTCGATAGGCAGGGAAAAGGCAGTCTGTATGTCCTGCTCTAGAAGCTCTTTTGTGTCCACCTTGGTCGCGTAGATAAGGTCCAAAGAGATGTGCTCAAAACCGATCTCGCGGGCATTTTTTACGGCAGTGATAGCCTCGTCTGCCGTGTGCTCGCGCCCTAAAAACTTCAGCTTCGTGTCGTTGAAACTCTGTACTCCGAAACTGACGCGGTTGCATCCGAGTTCTCTCATCCCGCCAAGCCACTCAAGTGAGGCTGAATTCGGGTTAGCTTCGGTCGTGATCTCTGCACCCTTTTTCAGGTAGAAGCGTAAAAGTGAGAAGATATCGGCATAAAGTCCGCTCTGCACAGTTGAGGGCGTGCCTCCTCCGATAAAGATAGAGCTTATCGATCCTTCTATGGCATCAAAACGTTTGAGCTCATGTTCAAGCTGAAGATAAAGCGCGTCCATATAGGCCTTTATCAGATCAAACTTGTCAACATAGGAGTTGAAACTGCAGTAGTGGCACTTGCTGTCGCAAAAAGGAATATGGATATAAAGTAGGATAGTTTTCCTTTGTTTTAAAAGCCCTGTGAAATTCAATTGCTATTAATGCGTTATTTTGTAAAATTCTAGCAAAACAAGCTGAAAGCGGTCGGTCCTACCGATAGTTAATATTATAAAAACTTCCTTAGAGCGCAGGGAACAAATGGGACAGAATGGATCAGAAAAAAATTTATAGGCCGAATGTAGCCATCATAGTGCTTAGCGCAGAGTATCCTAAGACAAAGGATGTCTTTATCGCCGAGCGCAGCGATCTGACGGATATTTGGCAGTTTCCTCAGGGGGGAATTGATGAGGGAGAGAGTCCGGAAGAGGCGCTTTTTCGCGAGTTGGAAGAGGAGATAGGCACGCGTGACGTGAAGATCCTGTGCGAATACCCTGAATGGGTCTCTTACGACTTCCCTATGCATATCGCAAAGAAGATGAAGCCCTATGCAGGGCAGACGCAGAGGTACTACCTTGTACAGTTAAGCGAGACGGCTGAGATAAACATCGAAACGCAGATCCCTGAGTTTTCAGACTACAAATTTGTTGATTACTCTGAGCTTTCGGCGTATACGGCACATTTTAAGCATGCGGTGTATGAAAAAGTATTGAATTATTTTAAAGAAGAGGGGTATTTCTAAACTATGTTGATTGTACAAAAATTTGGCGGAACCAGTGTCGGTGACCTTGAGCGTATTCAAAATGTGGCAAACCGGGTCCAAAAAACAGTAAACGAAGGGCATCAGGTTGTCGTTGTCGTCTCGGCGATGAGCGGAGAGACGAACAAGCTGATTTCCTACGCAGAACACTTCAGCGCCACTCCTTCCTCAGCCGAGGTCGATATGCTGCTCAGTTCAGGCGAGCGCGTGACAGCTGCACTGCTCTCGATAGCACTCAACGAGATGGGACACCCTTCGGTAGCGATGACAGGCCGTCAGGCGGGCATTGTGACTACTTCTCGCCATACCAAAGCCCGGATCGAGAACATCGACCCTTCCAGTATGCAAAAGGGCATAGATGCCGGCAAAATCGTTGTTGTTGCGGGTTTTCAAGGCGTCAATGAGGAGGGCATTGTTACCACGCTCGGACGCGGCGGCTCAGACCTCTCGGCAGTTGCTATAGCAGGCGCCTTGAAGGCTGACCTGTGCGAGATATATACCGATGTGGATGGGATCTATACGACCGATCCGCGCATCGAGCCCAAGGCCAAAAAACTTGAACGCATCTCCTATGAAGAGATGCTGGAGCTCGCTTCGCTGGGCGCAAAGGTACTGCAGAACCGATCGGTAGAGATGGCCAAGAAACTTAATGTCAATCTAGTAACACGTTCAAGCTTCTCAGAAGCCGAGGGAACATTAATCACAAAGGAAGAGAATATCATGGAACAACCAGTAGTTAGCGGTGTGGCGTTGGACAGAAACCAGGCGCGTGTGAGTCTTGTCGGCGTCACTGACCGCCCGGGTATCGC
Source organism: Campylobacterales bacterium (assembly GCA_014859655.1). GTDB lineage: Bacteria > Campylobacterota > Campylobacteria > Campylobacterales > Sulfurimonadaceae. Next base: position 17,468 of record JACUTT010000024.1, on the reverse strand, counting down.
AGCAGAGATCTTTAACGCCTTGGCAGCGGAGGAGATTAATGTGGATGTGATCTTGCAGACAGTCGCACATGACGCAACGACAAATATCGACTTCACGATCCCGACAAACGAACTTGAAAGTGCCAAAAGTATTGTCAAAGGCTTTGTGCAAAAGGGTGAGATCAAGAGCAGCGACTACAACGAGAGCATTGCCAAGGTCTCCATTGTCGGCGTAGGCATGAAGTCACACGCGGGTGTTGCGGCAAAAGCCTTCTCTGCTATGGCGACTGAAAATATCAATATTCGTATGATCTCCACCTCCGAGATCAAGGTCTCTATGGTCATCGAAGACAAGTATAGCGAACTGGCTGTACGCGCACTTCACAGTGCTTTTGAACTAGACAAGTAAGCCCTGCATGCAGCAGTTGCTTAAATGGACACTTGAGGCGATTCGTTCCGATGAGGCGATGATGAGCTGGCTTGAAGAGCAGCGTTTTGAGTGGACAGCCGCAGCGGCCCAGGCGATCAGGCAGATCGTAGACGGACGCACCATTATTTTAGTGACTGACCATGAACGAAAATGGTTCTCCACGTACATCACATCATCTTTGAACAAGCCTATCCTGGACCGTCCTATCATGCCTATCGTCTGCCTGGACCAGGTCTATCCCTACTACGACACGATCACCGGCGGCGAAAAGATCGACATGCTCACCGATATGCTCTCCATGTCCTACGGCGAGGAGTATTTCTTCTGGTACGTGGGCCGTGGTGATGACCGGCGCGCGGACATCGCCAAACGCGAGGACAGCAGTTTTTTGTGGATCATGGATGAGGATTTCCAAAATGCATTTCCGCTGAGATCCACCGACAAACTTCTTGATATCAAGCTTTTGCACCTCTACAGAGTCTTTGACAAGACGCTTAATGCCGTCTTATACGGTGAAGTCGATATTTTAGAGTGAGTGCATGAAAGACCACGAGCTCAACTCCTCGCATATCATCATCACCGATCAGGTCGAAGAGGAGCTGGCCCTGGTCAAGCAGAAATTTTACCCCTCGCGTGTGGTTGCTTTTTACAAAGATGATTTTCTCATTGATGATGCGAAAGAGGTGATTCGCGAAGCCTATATCGCGGAAGCGAAGATCAAATATATCGTCCTTGCGGCCAAACTTTTCAATGAAGCCAGCCAGAACTCTCTGCTGAAACTCCTTGAAGAGCCGCCAAGAAACATTTCCTTTGTTCTCATCACCGAGTCCAAATCCGCACTTCTGCCCACTGTACGCTCACGGATGCCGCTTGTCTCGCGCAAAAAGAAAAACGAGCCATCTGTTCTGGAACTCTCCTTGAAAAAACTTGACCTTTCCTCGCTCTTCGCCTTTGTCAAAGAACACGAACGCACGCCCAAACATGAGGCCAAAGAGCTGATCGAATCGCTCTATGCCAAGGCGCTTGAAGAGAAGATCCTGCTTAATGCGGCCCAACTTGAAAGTTTCGAGACGGCTTACAGGCTCATAGGACTGAACGCACGACTGAACAGCATCCTGTGCATGCTGCTGATGAAGTTTATCAAAAGTCACAGCTAAAAAGGAGCGCCGATGTATATACGCGAACTCTCAACACAGATCGACACAAAAGCCTGGCTGGACAGACTCGATATCGAAGGCAGCGGACGCAAGATACTCGATGAGAAGATGCATCTTCATCTCTTCTATATCCAGGAGCTTCACGTTGGAGCGGCAAATATCCTAAAGCAGGACGCCCTCTCCATAGGAGCAGATCTTGCGGTGCCTAAGGGTACGGTCCTGTGTGATAGTCCTTTTGTGGACTGTATCTTGATGGGAACGCGCAAGCATATGCAGATACTCTCAAAAAAAGAGCTTGCCCAGCCCTTCGGCCTCAAACGCATCGCCCAGGAGTTGCAGAAGTTTTTATCGGCGCCAAAGTCGAAGCCTTACCAGATAATGGGCGTTCTTAACGCCAACGAGGACAGCTTTTTTGAAATGAGCCGTTTTCAGGCGCATGAGGCGATAGAGAAGATGGAGACAATGATAGAGCAGGGCGCGGACATCATTGACATCGGTGGCGTCTCCTCTAGGCCCGGAAGCGAGAGTGTCAGTGAGGAGGAGGAACTTAGACGTATACGGCCGGTTGTTGATGCGATCTATCAGCAGAGGCTCTATGAAAAGGTCCGGTTTAGTCTGGACTCCTACTCCCCTTTGGCGCTTTCGTATGCGCTTGAGCGCGGTTTTCACATCATCAACGACATTACCGGTCTGCAAAACGATGCGGTCTGCCAGCTCGCGGCGCAGTATGAGGCCAAGGCTGTCATCATGCATATGCAGGGCGAGCAGAAGAGCATGCAGGACAATCCCCGTTATGAGAACCTTTTCGAGCAGTTGGAGGCTTTTTTTGAAGAGCGTATGGAAAAAGCGCAGAAGTTCGGCATCAAAGAGATCGTTTTGGATGTGGGGATCGGCTTTGGAAAACGCCTTGAAGACAACCTCTCGCTTATCCAGCATCTTCACCATTTTAAAAAGTTCAGCACAGAGCTTCTTGTTGGGGCCAGCCGAAAGTCGATGATCAGTGCGATCTATGATTCCACGCCGGAAGAGAGGCTTCCGGGCACCCTCGCCATCCACCTCAAAGCCTACGACAACGGGGCCACGATCATCCGTTGCCATGATGTCAAAGAACACCTTCAGGCCTTTAAAGTCCACCAGGCCATTTTGGACACGCACTAAAATCTATAGGAATTTTGCCGATATATGGGGCATAAAAACCCTATAAAGGAACTACTATGATCAGCGCAGTCGCATCATTTACCAACTATCACGCAACAAAGACCGAACAGCTTGAGGGCATAAAGAAGACGCACCAGGAGTCCCAGGAGAAGATACGCGCGCAGATGCTTTTGCAGGTGCAGTCTTCTGTGCAGATGAAGAGTCAGGAGAGTAGCTTTGAGCTGCAGCATCAAGAGTTCAAAGCGTTCCTGAGCGATATTGGCTACACGGGCAAGCCCATTTCCTCGCTCTCGCAGGATGAGGCAAAAGAGCTCGTCAGCGAAGAGGGTTTTTTCGGCATCAAAGAGACCTCGCAGCGTATAGCCGACTTTGTTATCATGGGTTCAGGCAGGGATGAGAAGCTGCTGCGTTCGGGCAGAGAAGGTGTTGCAGAAGGCTTAAAGCAGGCCGAAAAGATGTGGGGCGGAAAGCTTCCCGAGATCGCCTATGAGACGATCGAAAAGGCGCTGGGCAAGATCGATGATGTTCTGAGAGAGAACGGATTTTCTGCCTTGGACACAAAAGCGTAAAGAGAGAAGACTCTCTTTTTAAGAAACGATAACCTTGATGATATTGAAGATAATTGCCGCGATAACGGCGGTTGCCGGAACGGTGATCACCCAGGCAGCAACAATTTTCATGATCGCAGAGCGCTGAATATATTTTGTCTTTTTTGCCCGCTTCAGATGCTTTTTCTCAAACTTTATCTTCTCTTCTTCTTCTTCAATGGCAAGTTTCAGCTCCTGTATACGCGCCGTAATATCAGGGGTTCTCTCTTCGAGAGCCTTAAGCTCCTGCAGTTCGTTTTTAAAGCTCTTTTTTGCTTTTTTGTCTTCGTTGAGCTGATCTTCTTCTTCTTGTATTTTTTCCTGGGCGGTTGTTGTGGAGAGAAACTCACGCAATAAACCGACACCGAAGATACCGCCGATAGCGATGTGCGTAGAACTGACGGGAAGGCCCAGCTGTGACGCGATGATTACGGTGGTAGAAGCCGCCATAGCCACGGCATAGGCGCGTATCTGGTTAAGTGCTGTGATCTCATTTCCGACCTTCTTGATCAGTTTCGGACCGTAGAGTGCCAGCCCCAAAGCGATTCCCACCGCGCCGATCAGCATAACCCATAAGGGGATGGGTGCCTTTGTCGAGATGGCGCTGTGCTCAATAACATCTGCGATGGCGGCAAGCGGCCCGACTGCATTGGCAACGTCATTGGCGCCGTGAGCGAAGCTCAAAAGAGCAGCGGCAAAGATAAGGGGAATGGTAAAGAGAGAGTTGGCATCTTTTACCGTGTTCTGCAAGTTGATAGATGTTTTTCGTATGATTGGCTTGACGATAAGGTAGACGATAACTCCCGCGACAAGACCGATAAGCAGGGCAGTCGAGAAAGAGGGCTTTTCTGCGGCTTCAAAGGTAAACGGCAGAACAGACTGAAGTGTTTCGGTGATGGCAGGCCAGATCTTTTTAAGCCCTTTGAGAGTCAGATAAGTGGCAAAAGCCCAAGCCATAATCGCGACATAGATCGGGATGACCTTTCGCATTGCCGTGAGCCTGTCCTCTTTGTACAGAAGCGTCTTCTTAATAGCAAATAAAAATCCTGCAGCGATAACCGCACCCATAAGCGGTGAGATCACCCAGGAAGCAACGATCTCGCCCATCTTGTCCCAGGCAACGATACTAAAACCGGCAGCAGCAATACCGCCGCCCATGACACCGCCGACAATAGAGTGCGTTGTTGAGACAGGTGCGCCGATAGCGGTTGCTAGGTTCAGCCAGATCCCGCCTGCGAGCAAGGCCGCCATCATCGCCCAGACGAAGTGCTGGACATCCTCAAACTGCTCTGGATCTATGATCCCGTTCTTGATCGTGCCCACGACATCTCCGCCCGCGATCAGAGCGCCGCCTGCCTCAAAAATAGCGGCAAGAATAATCGCGCCGCCCATAGTGAGTGCCTTGGAGCCGACAAGCGGTCCTACGTTGTTGGCAACGTCATTTGCCCCGATATTAAGCGCCATGTAAGCGCCGAAGACCGCCGCCATGGCGAGGAAAGCGTTGTTGGCAACATTGCCTGCGCCGAAACTGTACCAAAGGACGCCAACCATAAATATCAGGGCTATTCCCATGCGCAAGAAGTCAGCACGAGAGCTTTCTGCTGCCTTCGTCTCAAGTTTTTTAAGTGTATGGATGTCCATGGTCTTCCCTGTCGATAGTTTGCAGTCTGTGCCACAAAATTTAGATCCGAAAGTATACTAAAAATAAACTAATTAGCCAATACGAGCAGCCCTCTGCTATAGCGGCTACTTCTGCAGATAGGCCTTGATAATCTTCTGCTCGTCATGGGGACGGTTTGCACCCGCAGAGACCTCGACCATCTCAAGCTTGCGGACATTGTCGTATCCTGATATGACTTCTCCGAAGATAGTATGGCGTCCGTTCAGCCATGGAGTAGGGGCTACAGTGATAAAGAACTGGCTTGCATTTGTCGCCGGTCCCGAATTTGCCATGGCAAGAAGTCCTTTGCGGTTGAAAACAACATTGGCAGCAAACTCATCTTTGAAAGGTCTTTTCCAGATCGATTCTCCACCTCTGCCTGTTCCGGTAGGATCACCGCCTTGGATCATAAAGCCTTTGATGATGCGGTGAAAGACAAGGCCGTTGTAGTAGCCGTTTTTGACGTGGGTGAGAAAGTTCTCAACCGCCAAAGGGGCGACGTCGGTAAAGAGTTCAAATGTGATATTTCCCTGGCTTGTCTCCATGATTACGACGGGATTTTTGTTTGCGCTACTGCTTTGTTTGGAGAGAGAGTCATGCAAAGATGAGGCCAGCAGGGGAAGACTGAGAGTCAAGAGGACGAGCAGGGTTTTAAAGTGTTTCACGGGATTCTCCTTGGATTAAATGGTGGATTTTTTCATCTTGTGACAAGATAAAAGTTTTGATGTCGGCACGCGAGATCAGTTCTGTAGTGTCGTAGAGAGAAGGGGTCTCTATGATAACAATGACATAGCGGTTGTTTAGGCATGAGAGATGACTAAGTGGATAGAGCAGGAGCTCGTTGTCTGCATGTTCAGTATCGAAAAGAGAGCTTATTGGCGTGAAAAAAGCATTGATCTCTTGTTGAAGCATCAATAGATCTTCTTTGCTGTGGTGTAGAATAGTTATCTCTTTGGGCTCGGCTTCTTTGAGCAGTTTTTCAAGGATAAGCAGAGCGTTCATAAAGGTATTGCCGCTTTGAAGGCTCAGGTTTTCGCTGAGTCTTTCGACTTTTAGACCCTCGCAAGCAGCACACAGTGCAGTTGAGAGACGATAGTTTTGCACCAGGGGATACATAAAGACGTCATTAATCTCGTGCGAAGAGGAGAGCAGGAGCCTTCCTTTTTTATTTAGAAGTTTTCTGGCGGTGCACAGGTCCTCTTCGCAGATATCATCGCAGACGACAAGATCATATCTCTGTTTTGCATGTGCGTATCGCTGTAAAGACTCAAAACTGATGACCGGAATATCGGCGGGATTGATCCCCCAGTGGGAGTTCTCAATAAATTGAAAGATCATGGCCTGCAGTTGATGGATATTGCAGGAGAGTCTGCCAAGGATTATCAGCTTAAGACTCGGATCTTTCATCTTCTCATACAGGGCTTTGGCGACAAGGACGGAGCTTTTTCCTGATCCCGGGAGCGCTTTGATCAAACACTCTTTTTCAAAAGGCAGATGAACGGAATTTTGCTGCTCAAGCGAGAAGAGAATGTTTTTATCAGGCAGGATGAACTCGCCGAAAATCGCCTGTTTTATCTTCGCAGTATCATAGCCTTGATCCTCCTTTTGGATCACGCAATTGAGGTAGTGCTCATCGCGGCTGTCACTGAAAATCGCCAGGCTCTTGGGGATAAGCGTATGAAAGCTTGGATCAAGAGCATCAAACTCCGCTTCGCTTAGATGGGGGCAGACTAAGATAGAGCGCACTGGGGATATCTGTGTATGAAATATCTCATCAAAACGGCGCTGTATAAAACGTTTGCTATCGCTGCTCTTGATCTCTGCATCTTCGTCTTTTTTGCTTGCGAGAGAAGCCTTGGCGCCTGCGAGTTCCTTGGCGCTGTGACTGAAAAAGTTAAACAGGACTACTCCTGCATCGGGGTGGATCATCATACAGGGAATGATGTGTTGCTGCTGTTGGTGGAAAAGGGGGAGGTCAGAGTAGATCTCACCGGCCTCTTGAAAAACTATTTTGAGGCGTTCAATGCCTTCATCGTAGGCCGGAGGAGTCTTTTTTTTGGATGAAAAGAAAAGGTTTGAGAAAAGGTTCACACGCCGCCTTGATAGACTTTTTTTAAATTTCGTTGAGGTTTAAAGTTTAAAAAAAATATATTTATACCTGAGCTTTGGACGAAAGAAGTTCGGCCGAAGCCGAAAAGGCAATTACTTGCCTGCAGCGATACGGTCTTTAAGACCTTTACCTGCTTTAAACTTAGGTACCATCTTGTCAGCAGTTGTATACGTCTTGTCAGTTCCCGGCACTTTACCGCTTTTGCCTTTTTGAAGTGCAGAAGCGAAACTGCCAAAACCTACCAAAGAAACGTCTTCTTTAGCAACGAGTGCCTCAGTTACAGCTTCTGTAAATGCTTTGATCGCAGTTTCTGCTTCTACTTTTGTTTTGTAGCCGCCACTTTTTTGAACTAAATCAACGAATTGTGCTTTATTCATCGGGTATCCTCTTTAAGATTTAAAGTATGCTCATAACTTAGAACTAGAGGTGCCCTAAAGCTCAAAGTTAATCAACTGCGATTACTTTATAGCTTTTTTCCTTAAAAATTACTTCGAACCCCTATTTTTAGGGCGAAAATCATTGAAAAGTTTAAATTTATTCACTTTCCTCTGCCTCTTAAACATAGTTTTTTTTGATTTTTCCAGAGAAAAGTCGAAGGGAATTCCTTTTTTTGCAATTGAACTTAAGCTGGAAAAGAGACGATGTGTCTGTTCATTTAACTTTTTGCTGAGACTCTGTTTCTCTCCCAGGCATAAAAACACATCTTCCAATCCTTTGCGTTCATATTCGCTTAAGCTGCTCAATTGCTCTCCTTTAGTCTATTTATCTTGCGTACTACTCTTACAATATCTTCGTCTTCGAGCTCGTCTAGCATCTGTAGTACAACGCGGGCGGCTTGGGGAGCGGAATTCCCTATCTTCCAATCCTGGTAGGTCCTCATAGAGACGCCTAGCTTTTTAGCCATCTCCTTTTGAGAGATCTTTTTACCCATATACTGCGATTCGACGGCGTTGTGAAGAATATTGAACACATTTGCCAAATCCATGCAGAGAGTTTATAAAAACTAAGCTTAAAGTACACATTAATCTGTATATATTATCTAGAAATAATGTATAAGTATAAACTAAAATGTATTTTATGCACATATATATTTATTATTTATACTGTTTAGGAGGTATAATACAATAATAAATAGATATAACATACGGTTTTTCGTATAATAAAATCAAAAAAATAAGAACTGGAGTAAATAAATAAAAAAAAGAAACAATCTTTTGCGGGGCAGAGAAGTGCGCAGTTCCTTTTGCTCTGAGCGTGTTTAAAACACCTTCAGCAGGGTGTGCTAAAGGTCGATTTTCAAGCCGACAGGTTTTAAGCTTATTCTGTCCTCTGTTTTATGAAGATAGAAAGGCTCGAAGGTGTTAGGCTCTTTTGTGCGGTAGATAAGCGATGTCTGTTTTTCGGGGATAGCGAACTCTATCGTGTTGAGTCCATTGACGGGGGCCATAATGGTAATGATCGCGTCATAATGGGAGAGTTTGATCGCATTGATCTGCTCTTCTTTGCTTTGCAGCTCCTCTTTGAGCGAGTCGAGTTTTTGAGGCGAGTGGTTTTTGGCATCATCATACTTCCATTTCAGGTCATCATACTCTTTGCTCAGAAACTGGAGTTTGGCTTGCAAGACAGGAAGCTTTCGGTAGTCGATGATCAAATGGTTGTCCTCGCCGAGGAGTCGCTCTATGGTGATGCTTTTAGAGGCAAAGACCTTGAGGTTGTGCTTGAGTGTCTTGATCGTGACATGTTCAGCAAATATTTTTCCGCCCATGGCCGTGTTGATATGTACGTGTGTGGCATAGACGGTGCCGCCTTCAAGCGAATTGATCTCTGCCTTGTGGCAGCGCAGCGTTCCCTTGTGACGGTTTATCTTTGCATCTCTTACAGTGACATAGGTCTGCGTGTGCGTCGCGCCGTCGATGGTGACCTCTTTTGCTTCTATGCTCGATTTTGCCCCCATATGACCTGTGATATGAACGCTCTCCGAGATCAGTTCAACCCCCTCACCGACTCCGTCTCGGGTGACATCGCTTTGGGAGATGAAGACAGCCACCTCGTTCTCCTCTTTATGGGTCAGCTTTCCCTCTGTGCGGCTGATGTTTTCGACAACGATCTTGTTAGAGATAGAGAGGGTGTTGTTGAGCAGACTGACAAAACCTCTTTTTTTAGCGTAGTAGCGGACCTCGCTCTTGTTCTCCTGTACGCTTATACTCGAAGCGTCGACTTGAAATTCGATTTTGGCGTAATTATTGATGTCTCCGTGGGCAATGCGCTGACCGTAAGCATTGAGTCCGGCCTCGCCGTAAATAGGTTTTTCGTAGGTAATGATCAGCTCCGATGCTTCGACCTCGGAAACCTTTTCGCTGCCTATCTTATTTTTGTAGTGGTTGATGACCTTGCTCGGCTTGGCTATCTTGGGATCAATGCCTTCAAACAGAAGAAAGGACTCCTCCTGGGTGAAGCCTTCGCTGTAGAGTCTTGCGACAAAGGATTTAAGGTCTTTGATCATGCACGAGGAGAAGAGGTTGACGAGCATCTTCTTGAGGGCTTTTATCTTGTTGAATTCGCCATAAAGCAGTTTGAGCATCTCCTGTTCGCTGACGTCGCTGAGCGGAAGCCTTGATTCGGGAGAAAGAACAAGGATCGGATAGGTCGTAAACTCTCCCAACTCAAGGCGGTAGACGAGGTGGATATTGCGTTTGACGCGCGGATGGATCTTGATCTTGTATAACTGCAAAAAACGCACATGTTCTTGAATGATAATGTCGCGTTTGGTATAGTCTGCCTTGTAGTCCTCATGAAATTTTATGAAGCTATCATGTTTAATGGTCTTAAAATAGCTTTGCACGCCAAAAAGGGTAAAGTCCAGCTTCTTCAAGGGGATGCGGTGCCCATCCGCATACTCTTTTAAGGTGAGCAAGATATTCTTGGTATGGACCATGTTCTCTACAGCTGCCATATCAGACCTGAGAAAGTTTCAAAAGATCACTGTAATCATAGCGGTCAAAGTCAAGATAGAAGAGCCCGTTTTTGAGCAATATGCGCGAATCCCCGCCAAAGGCCTCGGCAAAGTGGCGTTTGATGCTCTTTCTCTGAGAAGATTTGAGGTTCAAAGAGCGCAGATACTCTTTAAGCTCAACAGGCGAGTGCTTTTTCTCTTCCTCGTCAAGACTGGCTTCGATGGCAACTTCTGTCGCTCTTGCGTCCTCTTTCAGAGCCGCCGCGTTTGAACGGCCCTCTTGTAGGAGCTTGGTGTTGATGAGCTCCAAGATGGTCTTGAGCTGGGCATCTTTGTCCATATAGACCTTTTCGATACGCTCTCTTTCCTCTTTCAGCAGGGCCTCTTTTTCACTGATGAGGCGATCGACTTTGCGCTCTAGCTCTTCGACCTTGAGCTTAAGGTAATGGTTCTCTTTTTGGTAGAGGCTGATGACCGTGGCTACGGTGGTCTTTTTGTTCAGGCTCTGTTCAGGCTCCTGTGCTGTATGGGGTACTTGATGTTTAGGCACGACGATGTAGGTTGTATCGTCTTCTATGATGTAGTTGAGACGGTTTCTGCGAAGTCTGGAGTGCACCATCTCCGGCGAAATACTGTAAGCTCTGGCATACTCATCTATAGTAAACCGCATAGTTCTCCTTGGTCTAAAATGTCATTGAGTTGAATTTGATGTTGGGAGGATTGATAACACCCCCCTTTCGCAGCCAGACGAAATAACCCGCCCAGTCGTTTTTGTGCTTATCTTTGAAGCTTTGCAGACTGGAGCGTTTGAACTGCTGCTCAAGCAGAAGTGCTTCAAAATCAGGATAAAGCTTTAAAAAATTTTGAAAAGAGCTATAGGCGGCTTCGGAGACAAAAACAGTGCTGATGGAGTAGTCCCTGTGCTCCAGGTAGCGCGCGCAATGGTTCAGGCCGTCACCGATATAGTTGGTGTGCCCCAGGATGTCCGTAAACTCGTATATCCGTCCGGTATGAACGGCGACGCGGATTCCCTTGAAATAAGAGAATTTCGCTGAGATAAGTTCGGAGAAGTGGTTGAAAGAGAGTCCGAGAATCGTGCCGAAACCCTTCATCCGCGGGTTGAGTATGCAGTAAAACCCGTCTCCTGTCGAGATAAAGCCCAGGATCATCTGCGAAAGGGTCATGTCGGAGTTTGAAAGAAGTTTCTCAAGCATGCGGGTATAGCTTAGGGTCAGGTATTGGATGAGTTCAAGCTGTTGGTGCGGGGTCAATTGTGTAAAACTGATGATGTCAACAAGAACAATATCAGTATTATAATCCCGTGCTGATGCTGCTTTGGCCACGAATGTTTCCCGTCTGGACTGAAAGTTTTGTTAATGGTAGTATTTTTATCTATAAAAAGAGCTAAAGCAGGGAAATGTTATGGTAACAATATGTTAATATAATTTGATTATTTTTTAGAAGGAAATATTTTATGAAACGCAGAAGCAAGATTTTAGCCACGGTTGGTCCCTCCAGCAACGATGTACAAAGTTTAGAAAAGATGATCCGTGCCGGGGTCAATGTATTTAGGCTGAACTTTTCGCACGGCACGCACGAAGAGCATGAGCAGGTCTTGAAAAACATTCGAACGGCAATGGCAAATTGCGGATGGATAGTCGGTGTTTTACAAGACATCTGCGGTCCGAAGGTGCGCGTGGGAGAGTTGGAGGCTCCCTTTCATCTCAAAACCGGAGACAGGCTTGTTTTTATGCGCGAGGTGACTAAGGGGTATCAGGAGTCCGAAGACCGTTATATCCTCAGCATCAACCAGCCCTCGATACTCGACCTTCTCAAAGTGGACGAGTACATCTATCTCTACGACGGGCGCATCCGTGTCCGCGTCAATGAGATCTCTGAAAATGCGGTCATGGGAATCGTCGAAAACAACGGAGTTTTGGGTTCAAACAAGGGCGTGAATTTTCCGAATACGCGCATCAACATCAATGTCATCACCGAAAAAGACAAGGCGGATATGCTCTGGGGGATCAAAAATCAGGTCGATTTTATGGCGATCTCTTTTGTGCAGAATGCCGACGATATGCGTCAGGCCCGCCAGATCCTAGATGAGAACGGCGGAACACAGGATCTTATCGCCAAGATCGAGAAGTTTGATGCGGTTGAAAATATTGACGAGATCCTGGAGGAGAGCGACGGGATCATGGTCGCGCGCGGCGATCTAGGGATAGAGGTGCCCTACTACATGGTGCCGACTATACAAAAGACCCTGATCAAAAAAGCAAATGCCCAGGCCAAGCCGGTTATTACCGCGACACAGATGCTGCTGTCGATGACGGAAAACGAGATTGCGACCCGCGCGGAGATCTCGGATGTGGCCAATGCCGTTCTTGACGGAACAGACGCAGTCATGCTCTCAGAAGAGTCTGCTATAGGACACAACCCGACCCTGGCTGTGCAGACGATGTCAAACACGATTATGCAGGCGGAGACGATCTACGCCTACAACAAGTTTGATGAGTTTATCAACCGCGACACGAACGATGTAATCGATCTCTCCATCACCCAGCTCGCGACAAAACTCGGCTCAAACGGCATTTTGGCCCTGACAACCTCGGGAATGTCGATCAAAAAGATGGCGCGATATCGGCCCAACGTCACGATACTGGCCATCACGCACAGCGACAAGATCGCTCGAAAACTGACTCTGGTCTGGGGCGTGGCTCCCGCATTTTCGGTGCGCAAGAACAAGACCGAGCTGATGCTTTCAGAAGTGATGCACAAGGGGCTTGAGCGCGGCGTGATCAAAAAAGAGAACACCTACATCCTCACTGCGGGCGATCCGGTCGGCGTCGTCGGCACAACGAATAATATCCGGATTTTGAAAGAGAATGAGATCGAGTATTTTGCAAGTCTGAGTGAGAAGAAAAAGAAAAAAGAGGAGCCGGTAGCGACACTTTTTTAAGAAGCACGAGCCTTTTATTGTAAAAGTAGTATTATAAATGCCGAATAGCATAAAACTGCAAGAGGAGCCGGGATAGATCTGTATTCTGGGCCGGTGCTGCCAAGATTAAAGGGGATAGTATAAAAAAGTTGTTTTTGGTTTTGTTTATGGCCGGCGCTCTTCTTGAGGGCGTAGATATAAAGCCTTTTATTGATGATTTTAAGGCAAATGAGTATGGCAGGGTCTGCGACAAAGGGATGAAGCTCTATTATGGCGGCTATATGGAAGAGAACTTTGTCTCTTTGGTCGGCGTCTCCTGTGCAAAAGTCGACCGTATCAACCTTCTGGGCATGCTTCAGCGCTCTTTGGTCAGCACAAAAGAGTCCAGAGAGAACGCCTCATACTTTACGACGCTCCTTTTGCAAAAACGTCTGATATACCAGTTTATGACCGATGATCTCCCCCTTGACAATTTGCGCCTTCCAAACTCTTCGCATCTGCTCTCGCAGGTCTTCGAGCAGCTCTCTTTGGGCAGCTACAAAGTCCTCTCTGCCTCGCCAAAACTGGTCGAACTCGATGGCAGAGGACACAGGATAATCCTCTCGCTCTCAGATGATGTGCCGGCAAAAGTACAGATAGACGAGTACACGCAAAGCGGCGAGCTGAAACGCCACTGGTACCAATGAGTCTTCCGAAATTTTTAGATTGAAATTGGAGCCTTGAAGATGAAATTTTTTATGTACTCCTTTCTTTTATCAGCTTGTTTTTCTGCTTCCTTGTCAGCAGCGGCCTGCTCCGGCTCAATCGGCGATTTTTATATCAACGAAATGAATACTCAAGACAATTGGGTAGAGATATATGCCAAAAATCCCGAAAACATCTCAGACTGGTCCGTTAGAGCCTGTGCGATAGATAAATGCGAAACAGTTCTTTTGTCTTACAGCTACGATGCGGACGGCTATTTTAAGATTTTGCAGTTTGGTATAAGCTTTCGCGACAAGGTGAATGACTTTGTTCTGTATGACGGCGCGGGCGCCATAGTCGACTATTTTCGTCTGGGAATGGATCTTGAGAGCTATCCGCTTCAGATCGCTGAGGCGCAGAGTTGCGCTCTTGACACAGCATGCAATATTTATGTTAAGGGAAATAGCGGACAGCGAAATTTTGCACGGGTGCCCGATGGCGGATGCACCTGGGATGAGAGCACGTGGAGGAACTCTACAAAGGACATAAGCAACCCGGGCGTCACGCTTCCTCCTCCCTCTGTGAACTATCGTTTCGATGTCTGGGACAGCAGCAGAAGCATTGCCGACAGAGCAATCTCTACAAAGCTTTCCGCTCAGGATTTCACGCTCACTCTAGCCGCGCTTGACGAGACAAATACGGCTTATCAGGAGTTCAACGGTACCGTCTGTACACAAATCGTGGATGCAGATGGAAATGCAAAGAGCACCTGGCTTGCATCCGTCTTCAGTAGTGAAAGCGCAGTCCTTCTGAGCCATACTGTCGAAGTCGCTCTAAAAGAGGCATTTGTGAGAATCGTGTGGAAAACAGAGAACATGAGCGGAACCTGCCCCATAACGGCAGCGGACGGTACCGTACTTTCTAGCGACAACTTTTCCATCCGTCCTGAAAAGTTTGACTGTGAGAGCATTCCGGTGTCGCCGCTGGTCTCTGAGCGCCCTTATTTAAGTAGTTTTATTGCGACGCCTTTTGGCGCTTCTTCGGCAACACCGGGATATACGAGTGCCGCTGTCGTCCTCTCGCCAAACAAATATATGCGGACCAATGAGCTAAACAGTTCGCTTCACGGAACCCTCTCTCCCGCAACGCTGAGTTTTGTCGAGGGAAGTGCCGCGGCCACAGTGCGTTTTAACGATGTCGGGGACATCGGCATCGATCTCAATGACAGCACCTGGGCGGCTGTGGACATAAATGACACGCCTGAGTCGGGACGCATTATCCATACCGAGTGCAGACGTACGTTTAAGCCTCACCACTTCAAGGTCGACCTCACGCGCCCTTTTCTTGAAAACAATACGACAGGCTTTACCTATCTTTCAAACGACCTTAATATGAGTGCCTGGGTGAGGGAGCTGAATGTAACGATAACGGCGCAGGGCGAAGCGAACGCGACGATGTTCAATTATGCCGATCCCAAAAGCACCCTTTATGCGAATGCGATTGCCCTTTCACCGAAGCTCTCTCTTGCGAACAAGCACTCGGCTGCGACAAAACGAGTAGACCTGGCGGATGCCAACAGCAGCGACTTGAGCGGGTTTTTCTTTGTAAACGGTACCGCGCGATACCGCTATGATGATGTGGCTTTCAATTATGAGCGCAGCCATACCCAGCCTCGGCCCCCCTTTGTTGTCGAGGGGGAGGAGAGCAATTTTTTGCTTAAGGTGAGAGACAATCTCTACACCGATGTCACAGGAGAAGCCAATACAAGCTCGGATGCGAATGCGACCTTTTATTATGGCCGTTTGAGCACGAATGACATCTCGACGACACGGCACAGCAGTATTAATCCGGTTCTTTTTGAAGTTTTTGACGGCTCAAACAGTCCCTATACGCAGGGAATGAGGCAAACAAGCCTTTCGTGGTACATCAACAATCTTCATACGGGAAATGCAGCCGGAAATATTGCCGAAGCGAGGGCGTCTAGCAACATGCTGATAGACAACTTCCTGGGCGGATTCACCTTTGGCTACCTGGGCGTGTTTGAAGGAAAAGAAGCCGTGCAGACAACATCGGCGACGCAGCAAAAAGCGACGATACATCTCAATACCCAAGAATGGCTCTGGCATGTGCCCTTAAGTTTAGGGTCTGCGTATGATTACGGTCCAGGCAGTGATTGTACAATGCACCCCTGTTTTAACTTTTATTACACAACGGCTAACGGCGTATTGATGATAAAAAGCGGTGATTTTAACGGTACAACGGTGCCCGATGAGAATCGCGGCGATTATCTGAAAAAAGGCGTGAAGGTGTTTAGGTGAGAAGAGGCGGATTTACCCTGATTGAACTGATATTTTCTACGGTCATCATCGCCATTGTTTTTACCGTTGTTCCCAAGCTGCTCTTTGTCACAACGAAAACAATGGAGTTTAGCATCAAAGAAGATGGCCTCTTCGCAGCAATGGCGCTGATGGGAAATATTATCCGTCTGCCCTGGGATGAGAACACTCTGGCTGCACAGGGAAAAATTCTAGATACCGATGCAAACAGCTGTAATGACTACCGCATCGGAGGCTTTGTGGGTTCGCGAAACTGCATCGATTCGGATGCAGCGGCAACGCCAAAAGTAGCCTTTGGCAGCAGCGGAGTCTATGGGGACATAGATGATTATGATGCATACAGTTCGGCGACGATCAGCGGAAGAACCTCTTATGCCTTAGATGCAGAAGTCACCTACGGCGACCTTAATTTTAGCGCTGTGGGCGGCAGTGATGAGGTGAAAAAAGTCGAGGTTCGAGTGAGTTCTTCTTCAAAGACGACGTTGTGTTCAAGTTTTTTTTATCATTCGGCCAACCTCGGCCATGTTCAGATCAATAAGCAGGTATGGTGATGAAAAAAGCTTTTACGCTTGTTGAGATCATCTTTGTACTTGTGATCATGTCTCTCCTCTTTGCAGGTACTTTCAAAGCAGTCGAAGCGATCTATACCCGGAGTTCTCAGGCAAAGGCCCTGACGGATCTCTCCTTGCAGTCGCAGATAGTCCTGGACCAGCTGAGCGTACTCTTGTATAGCCGCATCGCAAACAGCGTTATCGGCTATACTCCGGGCGGTTCATGCGAACCGATCAACGAGCTGACGACCCCACGGCCGGTCATCGAGTGGCTCGCAACAGCGGATGATGCTCTTTTGCAAGGAGAGTATGATGGGTTTGTGGATATGAACGCCAGCGTAAAGGCCAGTTTTACTCTGGCAACACCGCACAGTATAGACATTAACGAACCGAATCTAAATCTGGTGTTTGCAGGTGCTTTTGACGCGGGTTCGGAAGAGATAAGCGCGTGTAACGGCGCCTTTGGCTGGCACGGAAACGACAGCAATCTGAGTTATGACATCACCATGGGAACAGATACGATAAGCATCACCGACAGCGTCAAGCCTTATCTTATCTATGAGAAGTATTATTTGACGCATACGGCCTATGCGGTGGCGCGCGGCGCGGATATTGATCTTTCCTCGGCATGCATTGAAGAGCTTGGCGTGCCGGTAGATGCCAACACGCTTTTTCTTTTTTATAACTACTATCCCTATGCAACACCTTCACAGACCTTCTGCGCCGAC
Source organism: Campylobacterales bacterium (assembly GCA_014859655.1). Taxonomy (GTDB): domain Bacteria; phylum Campylobacterota; class Campylobacteria; order Campylobacterales; family Sulfurimonadaceae. Next base: position 194 of record JACUTT010000024.1, on the reverse strand, counting down.
GGCGGGGAGGGAAGTGTGACGATACTCTCCCAGGATGTCACGGCATTTACCGCACAGGCCGTTAATGATGTGATCCGCTTAAGTATTGATATGCATAAAGAGATACGCGGACGGACCTGCGGTGTCCATGTGAGCAAGCAAAAGGCGGTGTTTTAATGAAGACTTTCATTCAAACAGGAAAACAGTATGTTTCG